>JAFOXE010000197.1 GCA_017425765.1 Paraprevotella sp.
GATATACTTTGTGTAATTGGCACAAGGTGTTTTTGCTTTCTTGCACTGTAGTTCGAGCGTAGTCATAACAGTATTGGGCAACGGATGTTGTTTTCTGTAGACGGTCGTCTTCCGTAGTGCTCCAATAGCCCAATTCTACCAATCGTTGTGTTTCGATGTTTACTTTCTTTTGGAGTAATGCTCGGAAATCATCTTCGGGTTGTATTATGGGATTCTTTCCCAGGGTGCGTTCTGCGTAAACATAGGCCTCGCGAAACTGTTCTTCTGTCACCGGCACATTGTTTTTCGTGAAGGCCTCCCACAGCACATGTGCCCAATGGCGTCCTCGTGTGTCGAGCGTGCCTCCGTAATCGAATATGAGTGCTTTTACGTTGCTAAGTTCAGTTTTCATAAGTGTCGAGTTGGTTTAACAACTTTTGGCATAGGGCCTCGTGTTTGTAACGCATATACAAAAGCAATGCATTCATTACCGTGAGTTCAAATACAAAATACAACCACGGTTCACCCACAAGCAAACATACATACAAGGTGATGGCTCGTGTGTTGAATGTCAGAATGTTGGTGTATTTCATAAGAGGCAGGCTTCCTGCACGAAAATCGCGGCGCAATGCTTCCGGAAGTTCTTCGCCGAAACGATGTTTCGCCTTACGGAAAAAGGCTTGGAAGTTGGGGGAAAGACGTTCTTGTGAGCGGGTATAGTTGCTGTAGGAGTACAAGAATACCTTCCATGCCCAGTTTCCAATCCATGGTGTTTGGTGGTATTGTTCGCGCACCGAGCGGAAATTATCCAATTCGCTTCCCGATTTACCTTTGATGAAATAAAGATGTATGTTTCGGTAGTAGTCGGCCAATTGGCATTGCTTTACGTGGAAAATGAGTCCGGAAATGGCGGCCATAATCCAAATCCACGCCCCCCATTCCGGTGTCAGGCGTAGGCAGATGAAAAGGTAGATGCTGAAGAACCATACATCGCCGGCAAAACCATCAAGGATGCGTCCCCATTGTGTCTTCTTTCCTGTCATACGGGCTAGTTGTCCGTCGGCGCTGTCGAACAGGTTGGCCCATGTAAGCAACAAGATGCCGACAAGTGTGTGCCATAGGTTTGGAGAGTAGAAAAAAGCACCGGCAGCACCGCCCAAGAAGATGGCAAACAACGTCACCACGTTAGGGTGTATATTCAGACGGTCGAAGAATTTTGCCCACATCAGTCCGATGGGACGTGTAAAATGTATGTCGAGCCATTCCTCGGTGTCTTGTGATTTGAATGTGGATTGTAAAGTGTTTTCTTTTGTCATATTATTCGTATTTATGTGGTTATCTTTTTTTCTCTTGAGCGGTTTTATCTTTCTCGATGAAGTTGCAATAAGCGTTGGGCAATGGTTTGTGCCGCTTCTGTTCGGCAAGGTGCAAAACTGGGCCAATCGTTGAAGTCGATAAGGTAGAACGTGCCGTCGGCTTTGACCACGGCATCACCGCCAAACACGGTTAATCCAGAAACTTTTGCCAAGCGTTGAATTTGTTGCTGCAACTCGTTTGCATCAAAGGCATAACCCCGTGCATGTCCGTTGGCTGCTTCTGCGCCAAATTTGCTGAAACCATTGGGGTGTGCTGTGGGATGCAGGTAGTAAAAGAAGTCTGTACCCTCAACTCCGTAGAATTTAATCAAGTCGCCGGTAATGTGTTCTTCGCATACATAGTCTGTGACACCTTCGGCTCTCCACTGTTCCAAACGGGTGTTCAGTTCGTGCGGTGTGTGCGTCATTTGCACGTCATGTGCATTTTGTGTGGTGCGGTCGTCGCGTTTCAGCCAAACGGGGTAGGTTAGTTGTGTTTCAAAGCCCTCGCTTTCCGAGGTGTAGTGGTGCGGAACACTGATGCCGTGTGTTCTGCAAAGTTTTAATAGATTTCGGCGATTCAGGTGCAGTAATGCCTGCGCCGAGTTCACCACCGTTACGCCTTGTTTCTCCTTCTCGCTCATAAGAAGCAAGGCTTCTGTACTTCGTGCCATGCTGAATACACCCTCACATTCAGACAAGGACTCGCGCAACTCCTTGGTGTGGCTCTCGCGAACGTAGTGCACCTCGTATTCTTCTGTGCTACTTAGTTGCTTGCCCACAGTTTGCAATATGGCCGTATCTCGATCCACCGAACGGGGCGAGAAACACTCATCACGTAATACTCCTAACCATATCTTCTTCATCTGTGGCCGTTTATTGCACGACAAAGATACAATAAAGATGCGAAAGAAAGTACAGCTTATCTAGAATAAAAGCAAACTACATGTGCATTACCATCAAAACACACGAGCATCTCACTGCTATACACACGTAGGCCTCGTTGCATTGAGATCTTCATCTCGTTGCCGCGAGGCCTACGTGTGTTTTTATGCTTATGAAAGGATGATTTACAAAAAAATTAAGGTGTGCGGAAGGTAGAAGCGGGGAGCCCGTCTTCGTTTACGAGATTGGCTTCGGTGAAGGGTTGCCATCCGTAGCGCACGTAACGGGGATTTTTTACTTTCGGACTGCTCACCTGGATACCTTCGGATGTAACGATTGCAGTGGCCGGATAGAAAAGTCCGTCGGTTTCGGCTACCTCAAAAGTACGTAATTCTTTACCGTCTGAAGATTTCATGCCCTTGCCGTAGTCAAAGGTAAGTAGAGCATTTCCGTTGCCGAACGTTACCGAACGGAACACAGGTCCACAAGGCATCACTTGCTGGAATCCGTAGTCGTGATGCAATGCTTGGCGTGCTAAGCGTGTGCCCACCTCTTCTTTACGACGTGGGTGTACGTCGTAAGGATCGCCACAATCCGACGAAACTGCCATTTCGCAGTGTGGAATTTGTGCTGCCAACAACTGTTGACGATGGCGGAACCACGGCCATGAAGGACGGTTGATGCTGGAGAGTTGTACGAAATGGAATGGCATTTCTGCATTGTTCCAATAACGGCGCCAACTATCTACCAACAACGGGAATAGACGGTCGTGAGCATCGGCATTGTGTGCATTCGATTCGCCTTGATACCAGATTACACCGCAGATGGGATACTTTTGCAAGGGTAGGATGCCGCTTTCAAATAAGTAACAAGGTTCGTAGGGATGACGTTGTAAGGGGTTTTTACTCTGTTTTATGTTTTTCTGAGCACGTTCACGCACCCATGGCTGGATGAAGTCGTTGCGCAACCAATCACGAAGGATGGCCGGAAATTCGTATTCCAACGTGCGACGGTCAATCCACGATTCTGTGGGCGAACCACCTACGGCGTTGCAGATGAGGCCGATGGGCATTTTTAAGCTGTCTTGAAGCATGCGGCCAAAATAATAGGCGACGGCCGAGAAATCGCTTGCTGTTTCTTGGCTGCATGTTGTCCATGTGGTAGGGTGATAGTGCTTGCGTAGATTTAGCGAATCGAGGGCGTCGGTAGGCCACTCTACGTTGTCGGTGCGCCAGCGTGCCTTCATATCGAAGAAGCGGATTTGTGGATTTTGTGCTTGTGGAATGTCGCGAGAACCCGTTTGGGCCTGCTTCAGCATAAATTCCATATTTGATTGTCCGGAGCAGAGCCATACTTCGCCTGCCATTACATTGTGGAACTTTAAGGCACGAGATTTTGCCTTAATTTCTAGAGTATAAGGACCGCCTGCGGTAAGGGGAGGTAATGTGATTTCCCACTGTCCTAAGGCAGATGCCTCGGTGCGGTAGGTGTTACCTTCGATGCTGAGACGTATTGTTTCGCCGGCATTGGCCATGCCGCGCAAGGTTAGTGAGCGCCCATGAGGCAGCACCATGTGGTCGGAGAATAGGGGTGAAACCTGAAGTCCGCCATAGTTGCCTGTCAATGCACTGTAAACAGTTTGCGCCATCAATTCCGCGCCTTCTGCATTTGGGTGAATGGCATCGGGCAGCATGTGTGGATTGGGATATAACGGTGTGTGGAAATCGATGAGCATGGCACCGCTTTTTTGTGCAATCGTGCGGATGGCTTGCTGTATTTCCTCGTGCCAATCGCGTGTGCCCGATTCAAAGCGATGATGACGGTGCGAGAGTGGGGTCATCTGGGCCACTAGAAAACGACATTTAGGATTAACAGTGCGGAACGAATCCATCAGAGCCAAATAGTTGCTCACGAATTCGTCACGATAATTAGGCCATGCTCGTGGGTCGGTGTCGTTTATGCCAAGGTGCATCACCACGATGTCGGCGGCAAATGCCATGGCTTGCTTAAACTCTTCCTGTACGACATACGGGCGAAAAGCACGATAGAGCAAAGTGGCACCGGGTTTGCCAAAGCGCCCCACTTCGTAGTCTTTACCCAGCAGACGTTGCAATTGAGCCGGATAGGAGTTTACTTCGGGGTTGGCAATCCCTGTTCCAAAGGTAATACTATTGCCCACACAGGCTACTTTAATAGGATTTTTCCCCATAGAAAACGAGGGGATGCCGAATGCGAGCAGTAGGATGAGTAGATTTCTCATGATTATGTATGTTTAAGGGTTTTAGGTGTTTGATTCAGCCATGTTTGCGTCACCTTTTTACGCAAAGATAAGGATAATGGTTGGTTATGCAAGCGGTGGGTGTGGATAAATAACAAATGCCGAGTGTTTTTCAATGAGAAACGACCTGACGGAGAACAAGTGGTCGTGCACAGCCTTAACAAAGGTTAAAAAGAAACCTTCGCTTCTTCAAAAAATGCTGAAATACAATAGATAAAGATTTCAAAATTGTAACTTTGCATCTTGAACAAGTGTGAACTAATATTTACCCTTAAAAATAATTTGAACATGAAAGAAAAATTACTTTCCTTTTGTATGCTTATTGCTGCCGTTTGGGGTCTTGCAATAGCAATGCCGACGGAGGTTTGTGCTGCAGAGTACAAACAACTCCCCGAATTAACTGAGGATACCAACAATCCTGTATGGTATACCATTAAGAACAACCGTTGCGGTAAATATGCAACTTATGCCGGCGACGCAACGAAGATGACTCTAGAAAGCGCAGCAACTTCCGGTTCGTTCTTCTATTTTACCGGTAGTAGTGATGGCACTGTGGCTACGGTAAAGATTTATAATTTCAATACCAAAAACCTTTGCAACGAAACCAACTCATGGACAGAAAGTGGAAGAGTATGGTACATTAAGAATGCAACAGAAGACTATAATGGCTTAAGCATTTGTAAGGATATAAATTTCTCAAATCAAAGTAATTCTTGGAACAACGAGAGTGGTAGTGGCCTAGCAATTGCATATTGGAGCCCTTCCGACATCGGTTCAACCTGGATAATAGAGAAGGTTACCGATGCTTCTACGTTGATTGATATTGCAGCTCTTAAAGCCGATGCAAAGGCAAAGATGGAGCCAATGAAAAATGCTCCGGTTTTGTATCCTACAACTCAGTTAAATGCTTATCTTGCAAAGGCCAACTCAACTCCGGCAACTAATAGTGTAAAAGATGTGGCTACGGCTTATAACGACATCGTGGGTGCTCTAAAAGCCGCACAGGAATTGCCTAATGGAAAGAAAATTATCTTCGACAATAGTGCGGATAATCATCGATCCGGTTATAGC
>JAFOXE010000198.1 GCA_017425765.1 Paraprevotella sp.
AAAAGAAGCTCTTCAGCTTCTCCCTACTGAAGTGCCGAATAACTATTCAAGGAAACAAATTCATCAAGCACCCGATCATAACGCCAAATACGCAATGGTGTAGTAGAAGGCTTCTGCAATGCTTGTTGCCAATCACAAGAACCGAACAGCAACATCGCACACCACAAGCATATCGTTACCAAACACTTCAAAATCTTACTTTTTGTTAATTTTCATCACAAATATACAAAACCATCAGCAAATAAGCAAGTGATATGCTAATAAAAGCAAAAATACATGTTAAAAGAAAGTGATTTGCGAGAATTTCTTTTTGCCTAGTAAATGATATAATCGTAAAATGCTGTTAGAATTTTGCTCCGGAATCTTCACCAATCGTCTTGCTTCTGCATTTGCAGCTCTATCCCCGACAAAGTCCGGACGCATTTGAACGTAGGCCCTGCGTGCTTGATATACAGCAACAAAACTTTTCCACTCGCCTTTTAACAAGAAAAAAAAGGCGGCTACAGCATCTAAACAGGCTCGCACTCGCATCACTGTCTTTAATTCTGAATCCGGCAAGTTCTTGTAAAGCATCAAAAGATTATTTCGGAAATTCAAGAAGGTTTTTCGAGGATTTTCCTTAGGCAACGTGCCACCTCCCACATGCCATGCACATGAATCCGGCACGCAAACCACACCATATCCACGAGCCCGTAGACGCCAACACAAATCAATCTCCTCCATATGGGCAAAAAACCGTCCATCCAATCCTCCAACTTCCCAATATGCATTGCTTCGAATAAGCATTGCCGCACCGGTCGCCCAAAAAATAGGACACACATCATCATATTGCCCTTCGTCCTTCTCCAAAGTATCAAAAATACGTCCTCTGCAGAATGGATATCCATACCGGTCAAGGAAACCACCTGAGGCTCCAGCATATTCGAACATTTCCGGAGCATCTACACTTAAAAGTTTCGGTTGACAGGCTGCCACTTTCTTGTGGGTCTCCATATATTCCAACATTGGCCTTAGCCATCCTTCCCCTACTCTCACATCAGAATTGAGCAACAAATAATATTCGGCCTCCACTTGTTGTAATGCCTGATTGTAGCCCTCAGCAAAACCATAATTGCACGGTAAAAGAATTTGCTTTACCTCGGGGAAATCGCGTGTAAGCATGGACAAAGAATCATCCGTTGAGCCATTATCCGCCACATAAACTACAGCATGCTCGCGAGAATACTTCAACACATCGGGCAGGAAACGACGCATCATTTCAACGCCATTCCAATTTAGTATGACTATTGCGAGTTTATCCACTACTTTTTGTATTCTATTTGTTTCATATATTATTTCATTACCTCGCCCAACAGTGCAGAACCATCGGCATTGAAACCAAGCAAACGTACCGGTACTATGGTATTATCCATACCGGCCGATGCCGGCAACTCTACCTTTATATAATTATCAGTAAAGCCATTCATCACATCCCTTCTACGGGTGTGTTCCAGAAGTACCGGTCGTATGGTACCGATGTAACGTGAGTAGAACGAACGAAGCTTTTGCGCAGAAACCTCTAACATCCGATTGCTACGCGTACGCTTATCCTCTACCGATACGCTGTGCGGAATCTTCAATGCCATAGTGCCCGGACGCTCGGAATAACTAAAAACATGATATTGCGACACATCCATTTTCTGAGCAAATGCCAACGACTCGGCAAATAATTCCTCTGTCTCGCCACGGGTTCCCACAATCACATCCACACCGATAAACGCATCAGGCATTACCGACTTGATGTGCTGAATTTTCTCTGCGAAGAGTTCGGAGTCATAACGACGACGCATTAGTTTGAGCACACCATTGCTTCCACTTTGAAGCGGAATATGGAAATGAGGCATAAAAGCACGCGACTGTGCACAATATTCTATTATTTCGTCAGTAAGCAAATTCGGCTCGATGGAAGAGATACGATAACGTTCTATTCCTTCCACCTCATCAAGAGCGCGCACCAAGTCATAGAAACTCTCACCGGTTGTTTTACCAAAATCACCTATATTCACGCCGGTAATGACAATTTCACGTCCACCTTCAGCTGCCACTTGTCGAGCTTGTGACACTAACGATTTGATGCTGCCGTTACGACTTCGTCCTCGTGCAAAAGGTATGGTACAATAAGTGCAATAATAGTCGCATCCATCTTGAACTTTAAGAAAATAGCGCGTGCGATCGCCACACGAACAAGAAGGTGCAAAGGTTTTGATGTCCTTTACCGGTACTGTATAACGTTCGTGACATGCATCCGACAAAGTACGTTCATGCTCTAGCAAAGGTAGTTTCTCCTTCAAAAATGTGAATAATCGCCCTTTCTCTTCTGCTCCCAACACCAAATCTACCCCCTCTATATCAGCCACCTGCTCGGGCTTTAACTGAGCATAACATCCCGTAACGACGACAAGAGCACCTGGATGTTGCTTTACCAAACGATGTATAGCTTGCCTACACTTATGGTCAGCCACCTCGGTTACGGAACATGTATTCACAATACATATATCAGCATGTTCTCCCGGTTTGATAGTACGCAC
>JAFOXE010000199.1 GCA_017425765.1 Paraprevotella sp.
AACCAAGCTCTTGCTGAAAAGCGTCAAAACGCTTCTGAAAAGTACATCAACAAGGAGTTGAAGAAGAACAAGATTGAAGCTAATGTGGACACAAAGTACACTGCTGAGGATTGGGATGGTTTCCAAAAGCTTGTTGCTGCCAGCAGCATTCAAGACAAGGAACTTATCCTCAGAGTTCTTTCTATGTACCAAGAACCCGAAGAACGTGAAAGACAAATTCGCAACATGTCAGCCGTATACCAAGAGCTTGCTGACGGTATCCTTCCTGAATTGCGTCGTGCACGTTTGACCATCAACTACGAATTGATCGGCCGTAGCGACGACCAAATCATCGCTCAATTCAACAGCGATGCAAAGCAATTAAGCGTAGAAGAATTGATTTACGGTGCAAACATGTTGATGGAGAAGGAAGCTGACAAGATTGCTTGGTTCACCAAGACTGCAGAAATCTATCCTAACGATTACCGCGCATACAACAACTTGGCTGCTTTGGCTTATGGCCGTGGCGAAATTGCAAAAGCTGAAACATATCTTATCAGTGCAAAGACCGCTAACGCAAATGCAGCTGAAGTAAATACTAACCTTGCATTGGTTGCCTTGAAGAAGGGTGATGTACAAGGTGCAGAAGCGTTCATCGGTAAAGGTACCGGCGCAGATGCATTCAACGAAGTATTGGGTAACATCAACATCGCTAAGGGTAACTACGATAAGGCTGCAGCTAGCCTTTCAAAGTGCAATACCAACAGCGCCGCTTTGGCTCAATTGCTTGCAAAGGATTACGAATCAGCACTTGCAACTCTTAACAACGTAAAGAACGCCGACGCTACTACATACTATCTAAAGGCTGTGATAGGTGCACGTACTAACGATGCCGGTGCCGTAAATAGCAACTTGGCTACTGCCATCGCTAAGGACGCTTCACTTGGTGAACGCGCTTTGAAGGATATTGAATTCGAAAAGTATGCCAACACCGTAAAGGGCCTTATTAAGTAATCTTCTCTGCATGAAGAGATTCTCATTATACTTTTTATTTGTTTTCACCCTGCTCAGCTGCGGAGGTCCAGACAATCAATTTAGATTGAAAGGAGAATTCACGCACCTGCAGCAGGGTGAATTCTTTTTATATAGCCCGGATGGTGGAATCGACCGCATCGACACAATTAAGATTGTAGGCGGCGAATTTGAATACACCACTCCACTTACCACTCCAGCCACATTCTATCTTCTATACCCAAACTATTCTGAGCACGTAATATTTGCTCAAGGCGGAGATGTGATACGCGTTTCGGGAGATGCCCGAAGCTTAAGTACCACACGAATAACGGGTAGTGAGGATAACGATACTTTCACCAAGTTTCGTTTAGAACACCTAGGTAAACCACAAACCGAGTGGTTGGAAGAGGCTACAAAATTTATCCGCCAAAATCCCACCTCACGCATCAGTACTTATCTATTCATGAAACACTTTTTGCAAGGAGAAGGAGCCGACAATCAAATCGAACGTTCTGAACTTTACAATCTCCTCTGCCAATCGCAACCAGATAATAAACTACTGATTATATGGAGACAAGAAATCGAAAACCGCAATAAGATTGCCGTAGGAAAGAAATTTCCTCAGTTCGAACTTGTCATGCGTGATAGTTCTGTAGTTAATGTTTCCGACTACAAAGGGAAATACCTTCTACTCACCTTTTGGGCCGGATGGAACAGCAACAGCACCTCGCTTTTGTTCCATACCCGACGTCTTCGTCGTCAAACCAACAAGGAGTTGGCAGCCATCAGTTATTCTTTGGATGTAAATCCACGACTATTGGCATCTGCCGAGCGAAGCGACACCGTGGATTGGCCTAACTATTGTGATTTTAGAGGGTGGAATAATACACATCTGTCTACATTAGGTATACGCGACATTCCTTATAGTGTGCTCGTTGATACTGCACAAGTTGTCGTTGCCGAAGGCGATAACTTCGAGAAGGACATCCTTCCACACATAAAGCAAATCTTCAATCTGAAGTAAATCCCACACCTAGGCACATGTTAGTAAAAGTTTACGGAGCAGCTGTTCAGGGGCTCAATGCCATTCCCGTAACCATAGAAGTGAATGCGTCACGAGGAATCAAATTCTATTTGGTTGGACTCCCCGACAACGCCGTAAAGGAAAGCCATGAGCGCATCGTAGCCGCTATTGAAAACAGTGGTTTCGACTTCCCTTCGCGCCAGATTGTAGTGAACATGGCGCCCGCCGACCTACGCAAAGAAGGCTCGGGCTACGACCTCCCTTTGGCCATTGGAGTGCTGGCTGCCGCTGAAAAGATACGTGCCGACAAACTCTCCAAATACATGTTGTGTGGCGAACTCAGTCTTGACGGAAGTCTGCAACCCATTCGTGGGGCGCTCCCCATTGCCATTAAAGCACGCGAAGAAGGTTATGAAGGCCTCATCGTACCCGAACAAAACGTTCGAGAAGCCGCGGTCGTAAACCGCTTGAAAGTTTATGGTGTGAAGAACATCAAACAAGTGATAGACTTCTTGAATGACACCGATTCCTTGCAAGTCACTGAGATAGACACTCGACGGGACTTCTTTGAAAGGCAGAACAATTTTGAATACGACTTTGCTGATGTCAAAGGTCAGGAGCACGTAAAACGTGCCATTGAAGTAGCTGCAGCCGGAGGACACAACCTGATAATGATCGGACCTCCCGGAAGTGGCAAATCAATGATGGCCAAGCGCATTCCCTCTATACTTCCCCCTTTGTCCCTTGGCGAAAGCCTCGAAACCACACAAATTCATTCCGTAGCAGGAAAACTCAATAGCGACAGCTCGTTAATTGCCGTTCGCCCTTTTCGTGCCCCACACCACACCATCTCGCAAGTTGCTCTCTGTGGAGGAGGTTCCAATCCACAACCCGGCGAAATCAGTTTGGCACACAACGGCGTACTATTTGCCGACGAACTACCAGAATTTTCACGTTCAGTGCTCGAAGTGCTACGCCAACCTCTGGAAGATCGTACCATCAATATCTCGCGTGCTAAATATAGCATAAGCTATCCTTGTTCATTTATGTTCGTAGCTTCTATGAACCCATGCCCTTGTGGCTACTACAATCACCCGACCAAGGCTTGCGTATGCTCACCAGGACAAATCCAACGCTACTTAAATAAGATTTCCGGTCCTCTTTTGGATCGCATTGACCTTCAAATCGAAATCACACCGCTTAGCTTTGACGAACTTTCGCGCACAGCACCGGGTGAAAGCAGCGCCACCATCCGTGAAAGGGTTGTACGGGCACGACGTATTCAAGAAGAGCGTTATGCTCACGCTCATAGCACACACTGCAATGCCCAGATGAATAGCAAACAAATTCGAGAATATGCACAACCCGATGCCGAAGGATTGGAAATGCTGCGCTCGGCCATGAATCGTTTGCAACTCTCGGCACGTGCCTACGACCGCATTTTACGTGTAGCACGCACTATTGCCGACCTTGAAGGCAGCACCCACATTCAAACCCACCATTTGGCCGAAGCTATAGGCTACCGAAACCTTGACCGTAGCAATTGGGGCGAATAACCTCCTTAGGCATCGCCTTACTCATTCACATTGCTCATCTTCACATACTTTTACACCCGCATCTTATTGTACAGATGCGCGCTTTTTTGTACTTTTGCGTATTCATAACAATCACATAGAAGCATAAAACGATGGAAAAGAAATTCAAAAGAACCACGGTCACATCGGCATTGCCTTATGCCAATGGCCCCGTTCACATCGGACATTTGGCCGGCGTATACGTTCCGGCAGATATATATGTGCGCTATCTCCGCTTGAAGAAAGAAGACGTTTTGTTCATCGGAGGTTCTGACGAACATGGTGTGCCCATCACCATTCGCGCACGAAAAGAAGGCATTACCCCGCAAGATGTAGTAGACCGCTACCACAACCTAATCAAAGAATCATTTAAGAATTTCGGAATATCGTTCGACGTGTACAGTCGCACCACATCCGAAACCCACCACAAAGTAGCCTCGAACTTCTTCCGCACCCTTTACGATAAGGGCGAGTTCTTGGAGAAGAGCTCTGAACAATATTACGACGAAGAAGCCAAGACTTTCTTGGCCGATCGTTACATCACCGGAGAGTGCCCCCACTGTCATGCCGAGGGCGCCTATGGCGATCAATGCGAGAAATGCGGTACCTCTTTGTCGCCCACCGATTTGATCAATCCTAAGAGTGCCATCAGTGGTTCAGCGCCCGTAATGCGTGAAACCAAACATTGGTATCTCCCACTTGATAAGCACGAATCATGGCTCAGACAATGGATATTGGAGGACCATAAAGAATGGCGTAACAACGTATATGGCCAGTGCAAAAGTTGGCTCGACATGGGACTTCAACCTCGTGCCGTAAGCCGCGACTTGGATTGGGGTATACCCGTACCTGTGGAAGGTGCCGAGGGCAAAGTACTCTATGTATGGTTCGATGCCCCTATCGGTTACATCAGCAACACCAAAGAACTACTTCCCGATACTTGGGAAACTTGGTGGAAAGACCCCGAAACACGCCTTGTACACTTCATCGGCAAGGACAACATCGTGTTCCACTGCATTGTGTTCCCCGCTATGCTGAAAGCTGAAGGAAGCTATATCCTACCCGACAACGTACCCAGCAACGAATTCCTAAACCTTGAAGGAGACAAGATAAGTACCTCACGCAATTGGGCGGTATGGTTGCACGAATATCTTGTGGACTTCCCAGGCAAACAAGACGTGTTGCGCTACGTGCTCACAGCTAATGCACCCGAAACCAAGGACAACGACTTTACATGGAAAGACTTCCAAGCCCGCAACAACAACGAGTTGGTAGCAGTGTATGGAAACTTCGTGAACCGTGCATTACAACTTACACAAAAATACTATGACGGCGTAGTTCCCGCAGCCGGCGAGCTCACCGACTACGACCGCGAAACCCTTGATGAGTTCAAGGATGTGAAACAAAAGGTGGAAGAACTGCTTAACGCATTCAAGTTCCGCGATGCGCAAAAAGAGGCTATGAATCTTGCCCGTATCGGTAACAAGTACATTGCCGACAGCGAGCCATGGAAGGTTATCAAAACCGACCCAGAGCGCGTCAAGACCATCATCAACATATCGTTGCAACTCACTGCCAACCTGGCCATCGCATTCGAACCTTTCTTGCCGTTCAGCAGCGAACGTCTACGTGGCATGCTCAACATGGCCACCTTCGAATGGGAGCAATTGGGCCGCACCGATTTGCTCACTCCGGGACATCAGTTGAACAAGCCCGACTTGTTGTTCGACAAGATAGAAGACGATGCCATCGAGGCACAAATACAAAGACTTGCCGACATAAAGAAAGCCAACGAGGCAGCTGCCTATAAGGCCAACCCCATAAAGTCCACCATCGCATTTGAAGACTTCGAGAAGTTGGACATCCGCGTGGGCACAGTGTTGGAGTGTTGTGCCGTTCCAAAGATGAAAAAGTTGCTGCAGTTCAAGATTGCCGACGGCCTTGAAAACCGCACCATCGTGAGCGGAATAGCCCAACACTACGCACCGGAACAATTGGTGGGTAAGCAAGTATTGTTCATTGCCAACCTTGCACCTCGTCAATTCAAGAACGGCTTGGTGAGCGAAGGCATGATTCTATCGGCCATGAACGTAGACGAAACCTTAAGCGTGGCCACCGTAGACCGTCCGGTTGCTCCCGGCTCGGAAGTGTGCTAATCGGCCTAAACATTATCCTATATATATGAGTAATCCCAATCGCGTCCTCGGGCACGGTTGGGATTACTTGTTTTCGGCACTCCACAAGCACGTCTACACAAGCTAAAAAACACACCGTGGTGTCGATGCAACAAGGCGAACGTGTAGTGCCCCTATACACGGCGGTGTAGTGGGCATCTACACCTCCGTGTATTTTTAGAGTAGTTTTCATGTACATGTATTTTGCTCATAAGTTAAAAAAGGGTACATTTGCAACGTCTTTGTGCAAAAAGTCCACTAGAGTGTGGAACACAAGGATAACAATAGTATGAAAAAGGCGTTTACTTGGCGCTTTGTCATGGACTCTTAGGAACTTCGCAAACTCCAAATCGCTGTCCAAAACAAAGCAATGGTAGATGCCCTATGGATGTGTCATCATATACATCATCGCCCTTTTGTGTCGTAATGATGCAAGAGGTGTAATGTTGTGTACGACATATCGACGTGGGGCTTCTGCATTGCTCGTTCTGATAGCGATGGGCAATGCGAAGGCCTCTAAGAGTGGGACGAGTGATAGGTGAGGGTTCCCACGTCTTTTTTTCTATTGCCTAGCATTCCTACATTATCATATTTTAGCCATAACGGGAACCTGTGGTTATCTTTATAAGTTAAGAATAATGAAAAAGTTTTTACTTTTAAGCGTAGTCTTGCTATCGGCTGCTACGGCCTTGACGCAAGAGGTGTCAAAGGTTCGTGAAATGAAAAATTTCCAGGTATTAGATCCAAAGTTCAATGGAGATCTGTTTTTCCTTGAAGAAGGAAGCTCATTATGTGATGACTCTGAAATGAATTATATTTATTACCCTCCTACTGATCTTCTTATTTATGATAAAGCATTTAATCTCGTAAAGACCATCAAAGAAACTCCTTTAGAGTATAGTATTACCGAAAATGGTATTCCACAGAGCGGTTTTATGAGTCCTTTTATAGAGTTCGACGAACTCTACGATGTAGAGGATGCTTGTTATACGGGAAGCGCTACACACTATGTTACACAAACGTTCTTTAATGACGATGATAAATGGGAATATCTCCTTTATGACATAGTGAATACCGAGTCAAAAACAGTTGATAATTGGGGGGATGAGCATATATATACAGGCTCTCACACAAATGGCGTAAAGTTGGTTCAAGATGACGGAACCATATTGGCAAATATTCCTGTTCTTCTACATCCGGTATTAGGATATCGCGATTTTTATATATCAGCTCTAAAATCAAATAAGATGCCAGGTATATATTATTTTATAGTAGAAATAGGGTATACATATACTATTTATTCTTGGGATTGCACCTCCACATCTGTGCAAGAGGTAAAGTCTATTGGTAGCATTACAGCATGGCCAAATCCTGTTGGTCGTAGCGAAACATTAAATATGGGACTTCCTAAGGCAAACGACGCTTCTGCAATGCGTAACATTGCGGTGACTTCCATGGCAGGAAAAGTTGTGTATCAACAAGCCGTACAGGCAGAAGATACTCAAGTGAAGATTTCCTTGAAGGGACTCACTCAAGGTGTGTATAATTTTACCTTATATGAAGGTGGCAAGGTAATTACCACTAATAAGATTGTGGTGAAATAGTAGGTCATTACATATAACAAATGAAAAATCCCAATCGCGCCCTCGGGCACGGTTGGGATTACTTGTTTTCGGCACTCCACAAACACGTCTACACAAGCTAAAAAACACACCGTGGTGTAGCGCCCTACTACACCGCCGTGTATAGGGGCACTACACGCTCGCCTTGTTGCATCGACACCACGGTGTAGTTACGAAACACTAAATGGTGTGCAGAAAACCTAAATCATGTGAGCAACAGACAAGTTTGAAGGCAAAAACTTGCAGATGTGAGAAATTATCTCGTTTTTTGTGTGCCCCACAGTGTTCCGCCTCGGTAGAAAGGGGCTGCAGAAATGAATTATAAACTAAAACGATAAGAAGATGAAAAAAGTAGTATGGGCTTTTGTGGCAATGCTTTCCTTGAGTATGACTATGCCGGCATGCGCCCAAAATGCAGAGAAGAAAACCACAGCCGAAAAGGCAGAGAACACGCCCGCCGTGGTAAACCTGACACAAGCCGAATTCTTGAAGAAGGTGGCCGACTATAAAAAGAATCCAAACGAATGGATATACTTGGGCTCGGTGCCTGCCATTGTAGACTTTTATGCCGATTGGTGTGGACCATGCAAGCAAATTGCCCCCGTGTTGGAACAACTGGCTAAAGATTATAAGGGTAAAATTGTTATCTATAAGGTGAACACCGATAAGGAGCAAGAGTTGGCTCGCACATTTGGTATTCGCAGCATCCCCTCGCTGCTGTTCGTACCCAAAGACGGCAAACCGCAAATGGCGATGGGTGCACTGCCTCGTGAGGAGTTGAAGAAGATGATTGACACCTTCTTGCTGGGTAAGAAAAAATAGTTTTGAACAGTTCCTTCTGTGCACATTATGTGATGCGCAGAGGCAAGACGATAAAAAAAGTCCGATTTCGATGGAAACCGGACTTTTTTATATTCTATTGGGAAATTACTTGATAACGCCCAATTCCTTGCCCACCTTGATGAAAGCAGCGATGGCCTTATCCAAGTGTTCAATTTCGTGACCGGCAGAAAGCTGCACGCGGATGCGGGCTTGATCCTTCGGAACTACAGGATAGTAGAAACCGGTTACGTAGATACCTTCTTCCTGCATGCGAGCAGCAAAGTCTTGCGACAACTTAGCATCATAAAGCATCACTGCACAAATGGCACTTTGTGTAGGCTTAATATCAAAGCCGGCAGCCATCATCTTCTCACGGAAGTATTCTACGTTGTTCATCAACTTAGTGTGCAAATCGTTGCTTTCCTTCAACATCTTGAACATTTCGATGCTGGCACCAACAATAGCAGGAGCCACAGAGTTAGAGAACAAGTAAGGACGTGAGCGTTGACGTAACATGTCGATAATCTCCTTGCGACCGGTAGTGAAACCACCCATAGCACCACCGAAAGCCTTACCCAAGGTTCCGGTAAAGATGTCTACACGGCCGTATACATTGTATTGCTCGGCTACGCCATGACCTGTTGGGCCCACCACACCTGCTGAGTGAGATTCGTCTACCATCACCAATGCATCGTACTTCTCGGCCAATTCGCAAATCTTGTCCATCGGAGCCACATTACCGTCCATAGAGAACACACCGTCGGTAGCAATGATGCGGTGACGTTGAGCTTGAGCCTCTTGCAAGCAACGCTCCAAGTCAGCCATATCAGCATTAGCATAACGATAGCGCTTAGCCTTACAAAGACGAACACCGTCGATGATAGAAGCGTGATTCAAAGCGTCGGAAATAATGGCGTCCTCGTCGGTCAAAAGAGGTTCAAACAAACCACCATTGGCATCGAAACAAGCGGCATACAAAATGGTATCCTCTGTTTGGAAATAATCAGAAATGGCTTGTTCCAATTGCTTGTGCAAATCTTGAGTACCGCAGATGAAACGTACTGACGACATACCGTATCCATGTGTATCCATCGCGTCTTTAGCTGCTTGAATCAAGCGAGGGTTGTTTGACAAACCAAGATAATTGTTGGCACAAAAGTTCAACACATCAACATCGGCGTTCACCTTAATGTCGGCACGTTGCGGTGTCTTGATGATGCGCTCGTTCTTGTACAAACCTGCAGCCTTAATGGCAGCCAATTCCTCCGTAAGGAACTCTTTCATTTTTCCGTACATAATACTGTTTTCAGTTTAAGTTAGTATCTATTGGTATATTCAACCTAATTTATTTAGGACAAAGGTCACATTTTTTTTTGATATACGTAAAAAAAAGATGATTTTTCTTAGATTTATTTCCGACATTCTCATTACCTTTGTTTCACATTACAAACCCAATAGAATGTTATTTAGAAAATGAAGAACGTACTTGTAATCGGTTCAACCGGCCAAATCGGCTCTGAGTTGACCATGAAACTAAGAAGTCTGTACAATGGTAACATCGTAGCAGGTTACATTCCCGGAGCAGAACCTACCGGTGAATTGAAGGAATCTGGTCCGGCTGCCATCGTAGACATTACCAACGAACAGCAAATTGCTGAGACCGTATCGAAGTACAAAATCGACACCATTTACAACTTGGCAGCTCTACTTTCTGCAGTGGCTGAAGCAAAACCTCAGTTGGCATGGAAAATCGGTATGGGCGGTTTGTTCAATGTATTGGAAGTGGCTCGCACTATGAATTGCGCCGTGTTTACTCCAAGTTCTATTGGTGTATTCGGCAACAACACGCCTAAAGACAAGACTCCTCAAGACACCATCCGCAACCCTCGCACCATGTATGGTGTAACCAAAGTATCGGGTGAGTTGTTGAGCGACTACTACAACATCCGTTTCGGTGTGGACACTCGTTCTGTACGCTTCCCAGGTCTTATTTCTTACGTGACCCCTCCGGGTGGTGGTACTACTGACTACGCTGTAGACATATACTATTCTGCTGTTAAGGGAGAGAAGTTTACTTGTCCTATCGGTGCCGGTACTTTCATGGATATGATGTATATGCCTGACGGTTTGCGTGCTGCCATCGAAATCATGGAAGCCGACCCTTCAAAGCTTGTACACCGCAACTCATTCAACATCGCATCTATGAGCTTCGATCCAGAAATCATCTTCAACAACATCAAGAAGTATATTCCTGAGTTCGAAATGCAGTACGAGGTAGACCCATTGCGTCAAGCTATTGCTGACTCTTGGCCAAATTCATTGGACGACACCTGCGCTCGCGAAGAGTGGGGTTGGAAACCTGAATACGACCTTGACGCCATGACTAAGGACATGATTGAAAAACTTAAGATTCGCTTCAACAAGTAAATCTTTAGCACATAATATATAAGCCGAATTAGGCTTGTATGCGCTACGGCAGCACATCGAAGCATCTTCTTGATGAAGGACATGCTAGGATGTGCTGCCTTTTTTATGAACCTATTGTTATAATCAGGTATAGGAAATAAAGAAAGAACCCAATATTCTTATCATTAAGCCCCCGTGCACCGTCATTCACAAAGTCCTGATTCAGAATAAAAAAAATCCCCACAACTCGTAGATGAAGTTGTGGGGATTATAATTTGCGGAACTACGTTTCCGAACAACGACTTACGCAATCAATACGCAAACCAATGCCAAGATAGCATAAAACTCGGGGAACGCTGCGTAAATCAAAGTCTGTGTTTGCACATCGTGACCTTGAGAAATACCCAAGATACCATTTGCAGAAATCTGACCTTGACGGATGGCTGAGAACAAGCAAACCAAGCCCATTCCCAAACCTAAGCCAAGCATTTGAGGACCCATTGTGCTGAGGTCCTTGCTCATGCTCATAATAAATGCCACGAAGCCATAAAGACCTTGTGTTGCAGGAAGAGCCGACAATATCATGTAACTTGTTGCCTTGCTCGGATTCTTCTTAAGAGCACCTTCACCTGCATTAGCTGCAATTGTTGTACCATAGCAACTACCAATTCCGGAAAGGGCCAACATCAAGCCCAAACCGAGATAACCTAGAATTTCGTTCATAATTGTTTAGATTTTATTAGATTGTAATTTAGTTATTTATTTTTTATCACACTAAAAGGTTTATAAGCTTGACCTGTTCCCTCGTATCCGGAGTTCTTAAAGTACTCAACGAAGGTTAAGCGTAACGGGTGCACGAACGCACCAAGGCACGACATTGCTATGTTCAACGTGTGACCAAAGACAAGGATAAATCCACAAGCCAACCAGTCCAAACCGGGTACGGGAATTGAGTCTTTCAACATAAATGCCATCATATTGAACACACCACCCAAAATACCGCCGGCCAAGCCTAATGCGTACAGACGAACATAGGACAGGAAGTCACCCAACAGACCCGTGGCCATATTGTAAGTATCCCAAAGACCGGCACCGATGTTAATCAAAGGATTACGCTTCAAATCATTAAGCAGATAGATACCCAACGCCGAAATGCCGCCGATAACAACAAACGACCAATAGGTGGTGTCTTCCGAGATGAGCTTAAAGAACGATAATCCTCCTGTGGCCACAAAACCTACCACAAGAAGCAACCAGCTCCATGCGCTGATGGCACTCTTAAAGCCAAAGCGTACGGTGTCACCAATAGCCTTCACCGTCATGGCAATACAAATATGGATAACACCGATGATAAGAGCAAGGAACATAGCCTTATCATAAGTGGTGCCGTCGATTTTACCTACAATCATAAACTGTTTGATGCAGTCGGGCATGTTGATGTCGAATAGGCTTGCTCCAAAGAACGTGCCCAACACGGCACCTACAATAGTAGTTCCAACACCCAATGTAATGACAAGGTTCATCATTCCGGCCATAGATTTAGCCATCTTGCTCTTAAGATACAAACCCAACAACACGAGGATTAAACCATAACCGGCATCGCCCACACACAATCCGAAGAAAAGCGTGAAGAACGGAGCAACCATAGGAGTGGGATCAAACTCATCATAGTCGGGCATACCGTACATCTCAGTCAAGGTCTCGTACAATCGTGTAATTGGATTATTGCGAAGCAGAATGGGTACATTGTCGCCACGTCGTGGTTCACGAATCTCGTAGTAAACCGGTTGAGTAGACAAGAAGGCCTTAACGGCTTTTTCTTTCGGTGCCGGTATCCATCCGTTGAGCACCATCACCTTGTTATCAACTGCTTGTTCTGTGGCCAACACCACCTTATCCATCTCAATAGATGAATATAGATGTGCTTGCAAAGCCTTCAGATCAGACAAATGTTGTGTTGCCAACTGAATCAACTCATCCTGACATTGTTCCTGTTCGGCCTCGGCTTGCTTCATCAAACGTTGTACCTCTGAAAGGGATTGTTGCGGAAGAATGACAGGCTCGGCATCAATAAGGACTTCGGTTCCCACCGGCACCAAAGCAATGAAATTGACTTGCTTTGCATCCTGTGTGATGACCACCGTATTGTAAAGAGTTGTCCATTCCGGATTATAAGCCTTAGGCATACAAGTAAAGAAATACATCTTGTAACCCAATTCAGATAGTCCGTTTACCTTATTCACATCAAATTCGCCCCACGGCAATAAGGCAGCCTCGTCGTTTTGAAGGCGACGATATCGGGTTTGAACAGAATGCAGTGTCTCGTTCAACTCTTCTACGCGCTGCACCACTGAATTTGCTTGTTCTGCATTACCCTCTCCCATCGGCTCACTCACGGCAATCGATGAAAGTTGCTTAATCAGTTCGTCAATACGTTCGGTTTCGCGCATCTTATCTTCTAACATAGAAGAAGGAGCCACCGCACCCTCTTGAGCAGGCTGCACATGCACCACGCCCAACTCTTGCAACTTTTGCAAGAATGTTTCGTATTCCTTATGATAAACAAGGAACGTCAGTTTCTTCATCTTGGTGATCATGATTCAGCCTCCTTTCTCTTTTCCAATATCGTCTTCAAAATCTTTTGCGATGACTTGGAAAGGTTTTCCTCGTCTTCCATAAAGCGTTTGATCTTGCGCAAAGCATCTTGATATCCCGGTATCTGTACTTTTTCAAACAGATTCACTTTCTGTGTGGTCTTCTTACGGGTATGCTCCAATAGTGCTAGTTTGGCCAACACAAACTCACGTTCAATAGCAGTCTTGGCTAGGCCTCGCAGCAGTGCGATGCCGTCGTAGTACCACTTCGGACTCGTAAACAAACTAAACGGCTTAACAGAAAGTTCCACGTTGATGAGCACCGGCACACGAACACCTGCAATCTTTTTTACGTCAAGCTGCACGTCTTTCAAACCCACGATGGTGGGATCGAACTCGTTCCACAGCGCGAACATAGCCTCATAGGCTTGCACCCTGCTTTCCAAGTCACGTTCAAGTTCAGCGGCCTCGGTCTTGCATTTCTTTACCTCCATACGTAAGGCACTTTCCTTATTCTTGATGATAGGAAGGGTGCGTACACGCATCTTTAGTTGCTTCTCGAGCTGCTGAAGTGACGTTTTATTATACTGAAACTTTATAGCCATAATATGCTCTTTTATTTCTTCCAGAACTCGTCAACAAGTTCCTTCTTGATGTTCACCTCTTCAGGATCGAATCGTTGTGCCAACAGACTCCAAGTTACATCCAACATTTCTGTTGTGTCCAAGTTCACGTCAATGGCAAGCAGTTTTTCTGCATAGTCCTTTGCAAAGGCCAACGCACGTTCGTCATAGTCTGTTAAGTCGAAACCGTTCTCCATCTTGGTTTTAGCATTAGCAGCATCCGAATACAAACGGACGGCCGCATTCATAACCTGAGCATGGTCTTTACGAGTCTTCTTGCCGGCCACAAGCTGTTTCAAACGTGACAATGAACGGAATGGATCTACAATAACCTTACCAATGTCGCTGTCGCGACGCAAGAAGAGTTGGCCTTCTGTAATGTATCCGGTGTTGTCGGGTACGGCATGGGTAATATCACCTCCACTCAATGTGGTCACGGCAATAATAGTAATGGACCCCCCACTTGGGAACTGAACGGCCTTCTCGTAAATCTTTGCCAAATCGGAATATAGTGAACCCGGCATGGAGTCCTTAGAAGGAATCTGATCCATACGGTTCGACACAATAGACAATGAGTCGGCATATGATGTCATGTCGGTCAACAATACAAGTACTTTTTCATTCTTTTGCACTGCAAAGTACTCGGCTGCAGCTAGAGCCATATCAGGAACAAGCAAACGTTCTACAGCAGGATCCTCGGTAGTGTTCATAAAACTAATGATACGATCGAGTGCACCGGCATTTGAGAACACGTTCTTAAAGTATAGGTAGTCGTCATTGGTCATACCCATACCTCCAAGAATAATCTTGTCGGTCTCGGCACGCATCGCCACGTTTGCCATTACTTGGTTGTACGGCTGGTCAGGGTCGGCGAAGAAAGGAATCTTCTGTCCTGTCACCAATGTATTGTTGAGGTCAATACCTGCAATACCGGTAGCGATAAGTTCTGATGGCTGTTTACGTCGTACGGGGTTAACCGAAGGACCGCCGATCTCAACTTCAACACCCTCAACCGCAGGACCACCGTCAATAGGGTCACCGTATGCGTTGAAGAAACGTCCTGCAAGTTGCTCGCTTACCTTGAGTGAAGGCGCTTTGCCAAGGAAAACGACCTCAGCATCGGTGGGTACACCACCTGTACCCTCGAACACCTGCAGTGTAACCTCATCGCCCATGATCTTAACCACCTGGGCAAGTTTTCCATTAACGGTCGCCAGCTCGTCATATCCTACGCCGGTAGCCTTGAGCGAACATGTCGCCTTGGTAATGGAAGTAATCTTTGTATATATCTTCTTGAATGCTTCTGTAGCCATAATAGCGCTGGTT
>JAFOXE010000200.1 GCA_017425765.1 Paraprevotella sp.
ATCGCATGGGGTAGCGACGTGAGTGAGGTAGGATTTACTCGTAACGGTATCGCTGTAATGCCTGATATGGACAAGGCTGCCGACCTTACCGGTTCGGATGCTGCGCGCTGGTTGGGCCTTACCGCAACAGAGAAGCGTAACGAAGCCACCACCAAGCCATCACCTGAGATTACTGTAACTCAAGAGATGCGACAAGTAGCCTACGACAATTGGGAAACCACCGACGACCACGGTATGATGATATTTGGTATTGCCAAAGATCAGACCGGCAAAGAATACTATATGGTACAAAACTCATGGGGCCTATCAGGCAAGTACAAGGGAGTTTGGTATGCATCTAAGGCATTTGTAGCCTACAAGACCATGAACATTCTTGTAAACAAGAACGCCATTCCTAAGGCAACTCGCAAGAAGATGGGCATCTAATCTCAAAAAGAGGCTCAACAGACGCTAAAACACAAAAAAGCACCGTTTACATCTTTTTTCACGTAAACGGTGCTTTTTTGTGCGTTTTTTTTTCTACTTTTACAAACTTATATGCAGCGTGCATACGTATGTCATGCACCCTTAAGACGAAAAGAAAGAAAAAACAATATATAAAATGAATTACAAATGGAACTACGTAACTCCATCAACCACCGCACAGGAAGCAGCTAAAGACCTGGCCCAGGAATTGGGAATTCATCCGGCTTTAGGTAAGATGCTGCTTGAGCGTGGCATTGACAATGTGAGCGACGCCAAGAAGTTTTTTCGCCCGCAACTCAACGAACTGCTCAATCCATTTCTCTTTTCCGACATGGATAAGGCAGTGGAACGTTTGAATGCTGCGTTAGGGCGCAAAGAGCGAATCTTGGTATATGGAGATTACGATGTAGACGGTTGTACGGCGGTGGCCCTCGTCTACAAATTCTTACAACAATTCTATTCCAATATCGACTACTACATCCCCGATCGATATGAGGAAGGTTATGGCGTATCCGTCAAGGGTGTGGATTATGCCCACGAAAGTGGTGTAAAACTCATCATCGTCTTGGATTGTGGCATTAAGGCGGTAGAGGAGATTGCCTATGCCAAAGAAAAAGGCATCGACTTTATCATCTGCGACCATCATGTGCCTGATGAGATTCTCCCCCCCGCGGTGGCTATTCTGAATGCCAAGCGCACAGATTCCACCTATCCTTACCCACACCTTTCAGGATGCGGTGTAGGCTTTAAGTTTATGCAAGCATTTGCAATTAGCAATGGTATAGAATTCAACCGCCTTATCCCTTTGTTGGACTTGTGTGCCGTAAGTATCGCATCGGACATCGTACCCATCATGGGAGAGAACCGCATCTTGGCCTATCATGGTTTGCGTCAATTAAACTCAAATCCCAGCATCGGTCTGAAGGCCATCTTGTCCATTTGCGGTCTTACAGAACGTGAAGTGACCATGAGCGATATCATCTTCAAAATTGGGCCTCGCATCAATGCATCCGGCCGTATCCAGAATGGAAAGGAGGCAGTGTCACTATTGGTTGACCGCAATTACGAATCTGCCTATAAGAAGGCCGCACAAATAAACCAATACAACGAACAACGCAAGGACTTGGACAAAGCGATGACCGAAGAAGCCAATCAAATTGTCGAAAAGTTGGACAAAAGCGAAAAGGGTTCTCAGCGTGCCATTGTCATCTACAACGAGGAGTGGCACAAAGGTGTTATCGGTATCGTGGCCTCGCGCCTTACGGAAATCTACTATCGTCCCTCGGTGGTATTGACCCGTACCGACGATTTGGCTACAGGATCGGCACGTTCTGTTGCAGGATTCGATGTATATAAAGCCATCGAAAGTTGCCGCGATTTGTTGGAAAACTTCGGTGGTCACACGTATGCAGCCGGCTTATCTATGAAGGTAGAAAACGTACCAGAATTTACACGCAGATTTGAATCATATGTAGAACAGCACATCCTCCCGGAACAGACACATGCCATTCTCGATATCGATGCGTTGCTGGATTTCCGCGACATCAACCTTCGATTCTACAACGATTTGCGTAGGTTTGCACCCTTTGGACCCGAGAATCCCAAACCACTCTTCGCCACTATGCACGTATACGATTACGGTACAAGCAAGGTGGTGGGACGTGAACAAGAGCACATCAAACTTGAGCTTGTAGACAACAAGAGCAACAATGTGATGAACGGAATTGCCTTCGGTCAGAGTTCACAAGTACGCTATATCAAAACTAAAAGCTCATTCGACATCTGTTATACAGTTGAAGAAAACTCGCACAAACGAGGCGAGGTGCAATTGCAAATAGAAGACATCCGCCCATCTGTGGAGGACTAATAACTTATACCATCTACGCCACCGGAGTCCACATGGAAACCGACATCTATATTTCCACGTTGCAACGATATTGGGGGTATTCCGACTTCCGGGGCATTCAACGTGACATCATCGAGAGCATAGGTTCAGGCCGCGATACACTTGGACTTATGCCTACAGGTGGCGGTAAATCCATCACCTTTCAAGTACCGGCTTTGGCACTTAACAAGGGGGTATGCATCGTCATCACCAGGCGCGCGCGCACCTTCCGCAGCAGCGCAAACAGCCGCTGGCAGTCCGCCATGTGGGCCATCTCCCGGGCGTTGAAGGGCGGGTCCTCCTCCAGCGCGGCGCTGTCGCCCCGCAGGTAGTCCGCCAGGCGGCGGTCGATCGACCGCAATTCCTCTTCCGAAACCCTGGCCTCAGGCAGTATGCCC
>JAFOXE010000022.1 GCA_017425765.1 Paraprevotella sp.
ACCGTTCTTCTACCTCAGATAACCATTTTCTTCTATCGACGTATGAAAGGATGGTCTTCATACGAACTGCGCCATCGTAAAAACCGAGTTATTCCTTATATTATATTTATTGCCTCCTACGCCACATGCTTTCACATGATGCGGGAATTCCATATGCCGGGCTACATGGGAGGCATCATTGTGGGTGCACTCATGATACAAATAATCTGCACCTTCCTCAATATATGGTGGAAAATCAGTACACATTCGGCCGGTGCCGGCGGACTTATCGGTGCTCTTATGGCCTTTTCTCTATTGTTCCACTTCAACCCCACATGGTGGTTGTGTCTTTGCATCCTACTCTCCGGACTAGTCAATTCAAGCCGTATGATTTTGCGTCAACATTCGTTGGCTCAAGTTATTTCGGGCACCGTCATTGGGGCCATTTGCGGTTTTGTAGGCATCATGTTCACGTAGAAATATCCAGACAAACATCAAGAAAACAAAATACAAACAAAAACATACATTATTATGAAACCTGTTGTTAGCATCATTATGGGCAGCACATCAGACCTCCCTGTTATGGAGAAAGCTGCCAAATTCCTTGACGAAATGCAAATCCCCTTCGAAATGAATGCACTTTCTGCACATCGTACTCCGGACGAAGTGGAATCTTTTGCTAAAGGCGCAGCGGAGCGCGGCGTAAAGATAATCATTGCAGGTGCCGGAATGGCCGCAGCATTGCCCGGTGTGATAGCCGCCAGCACCACATTGCCGGTTATCGGTGTTCCCATTAAAGGAATGTTAGATGGCCTTGATGCCATGCTGTCCATCATACAAATGCCTCCCGGTATTCCCGTAGCCACTGTTGCCATCAACGGCGCATTGAATGCTGCTATTTTAGCCGGACAGATGTTAGCTCTTTCGGATAGCAAGTTGGCCTCCAAAATGGAAGCATACAAGCATGGATTGAAGAACAAGATCGTAAAGGCAAATGCCGAACTTGCCGACGTAAAATACGAATACAAGTGCAATTAAAATCATAAGGAATGATAGACTTGTTTAATTATCGACGCAGACAAACCCACAAAGTGAACATCGGAGGTACTCCATTAGGCGAAGGCAACCCCATTCGCATACAGAGTATGACCAACACTGTGACGATGGACACCGAAGCTTGTGTGGCTCAAACCCTTCGCATAGCCCAAGCGGGTGGCGAATATGTTCGCCTCACCACACAGGGAATACGCGAAGCTGAAAACATGCAATACATCAACGCCGGGGTTCGTGCTTCCGGCTGCAATGTACCTTTGGTTGCAGATGTTCATTTCAACCCGCGTGTAGCCGATGTGGCTGCACTCTACGTCGAAAAGGTGCGAGTAAATCCCGGAAACTACGTGGATTCGGCACGCACATTCAAGCACTTGGAGTATACCGACGAGGAATATGCCGAGGAACTTAAAAAGATTGAAGCACGATTTGTTCCTTTCCTGAACATCTGCAAAGAAAATCACACCGCCATTCGCATCGGAGTTAACCATGGCTCCTTAAGCGACCGCATCATGAGCCGATACGGAGATACGCCCGAAGGCATTGTTGAAAGTTGTATGGAATTCTTGCGCATCTGCGTCAAAGAGAACTTCCGCGACGTGGTCATCTCTATCAAAGCCAGCAATACGGTGGTAATGGTGCGCAGTATGCGCTTGTTAGTAGATGTAATGGAACGCGAAGGAATGAGCTTTCCGCTACACCTCGGAGTGACCGAAGCCGGCGACGGAGAGGACGGACGCATTAAAAGTGCCGTGGGCATTGGTGCTCTTTTGGCCGATGGCATCGGCGATACCATACGTGTTTCGCTAAGCGAAGAGCCCGAAGCCGAGATTCCTGTTGCTCGCAAGTTAGTCGACCACATCAACCGCCGCAACGGCCACCTTATGATTCCTGCACAAGAAGCAGCCGACTTTAACTATCTACAACCCCAACGCAGAAGAACTGTTGCGGTGAAGAACATCGGTGGTGAAAATGTTCCCGTGGTAATTGCCGACAGAATGGATTTGCAAGCTGCCGAGATGATGGATTCTTACCGTCCCAACGAGAATTTCCAACCCGATTACATCTACTGCGGACGTAATCTTCCACCGGCCAACCAACGTGAAAAGGCGGCATATATCGTGGATGCCGATTGTTGGACGGGCGAAGAAAACACTTTCCCCGCTTTCCCACACAACCTAATGGCTGTAATGGCATGTTGTCCGGCTAAATTGAAATTCTTGTTTCTCACGTATGCATCACTCGACGAGGAAGCTCGTGCCTGTCTACGACATCATCCTGAAGTGGTGGTTGTGTCGCAAAGCAACCATCCGAATCGTTTGGGCGAACACCGTGCACTTATTCACGAACTAACTCGAGAGGGGTTGACAAATCCGGTTGTCATTTTCCAACAATATGGATGCAGTGCCGAGGAGAAAGAAGATTTTCAAATAGAAAGTGCTGCCGACATGGGAGCATTGTTGTTTGATGGTCTTTGCGACGGCATCTATCTTTACAACAATGGTTCACTATCCCATGCCGACATCGATGCTACAGCCTTCGGCATACTGCAAGCAGCTCGCTTGCGCACCAGCAAAACGGAGTATATATCCTGCCCCGGATGTGGACGAACCTTGTACAATCTACAAGATACCATCGCACGTATCAAGGAGGCCACCGCACACCTCAAAGGTCTAAAAATTGGCATCATGGGATGCATAGTAAACGGACCCGGCGAGATGGCCGATGCCGACTATGGATATGTAGGTGCAGCCCGCGGAAAGGTGAGTCTGTACAAGAAAAAAGAATGTGTGGAAAAGAACATACCTGAAGAAGACGCCGTCGAAAAGCTCTTAAAACTTATTCGTGATAATGGCGACGACCCCTCGGTATCTTGATTTTTTTATGTACCTTTGCACACAAAAGCTTAATATACACCAGATATGGAACAGAAATTAATCATCTACAATACACTTTCTCGTCGCAAAGAGGAATTCAAACCCGTTACACCGGGACGCGTCGGCATGTACGTTTGCGGCCCTACCGTTTACGGCGATGCACACTTGGGCCATGCACGTCCGGCCATTACGTTCGACCTCTTGTTTCGTTACCTTCAGCATGTAGGCTATAAGGTTCGCTATGTACGCAACATCACCGATGTGGGCCACTTGGAGCACGATGCCGATGAGGGCGAAGACAAGATTGCAAAGAAAGCCCGTTTGGAAGAATTGGAACCAATGGAAGTTGCTCAATACTTTACCAACAGATTCCATGATGCCATGAATGCGCTCAACGTATTGCCTCCAAGCATCGAGCCTCATGCCACCGGCCACATCATCGAACAGATAGAATTGGTTAAGGAGATCATGAACAATGGCTTCGCTTACGAAAGTCAGGGTAGTGTATATTTCGACGTAGAGAAGTACAATAAAGCACACAACTACGGCAAACTCTCTGGTCGCAACCTTGAAGATGTCATCAACAACTCTCGCGCCTTGGACGGTGTGGGCGAAAAACGCAATCAAGTGGACTTTGCTTTATGGAAGTGCGCACAACCTCAACACATCATGCGATGGCCGAGCCCCTGGAGCGATGGTTTCCCGGGTTGGCACTGCGAATGTACTGCAATGGGACGCAAATACCTGGGCAACCACTTCGACATTCACGGCGGTGGCATGGACCTAGTATTCCCACACCACGAGTGTGAGATTGCTCAATCGGTAGCAAGCCAGGGCAGCGACATGGTAAACTATTGGATGCATAACAATATGATCACCATCAACGGACAAAAGATGGGTAAAAGCTTGAACAACTTCATCACCTTGAGCCAATTCTTTAGCGGAAACCACGAGGCGCTGACGCAAGCTTATTCACCTATGACCATCCGTTTCTTCATTCTTCAAGCACACTACCGCAGCACGGTCGACTTCAGCAACGAGGCACTACAAGCCAGTGAAAAGGGTCTTGCTCGTCTTATGGAGGGCTTGAAAAACCTAAAGAGAATTACTCCCGAGGCCAACGGAGCGAACGCCATAGAAATGAACTACGTAGAGGACTTGGAAAAGAAGTGCTACGAGGCCATGAACGACGACTTGAATTCGCCTATCGTCATCAGTCATTTGTTTGATGCTTGCCGTGTAATCAACACCATCGTCGACAAGAAGGCAACCATCAAAGCCGATGTTTTAGCTGCTTTGGAACGTGTATTCCGCACCTTTGCTTTCGACATCTTAGGTTTGCAAGAAGAGATTGGAAGCGGAAGCGGACGCGAAGAAGCATTTGGTAAGGTAGTGGATATGCTATTGGAACAACGCCGCATAGCTAAAGCAAACAAGGATTGGGCCACCAGCGACAAAATTCGTGATGAATTGGCCGCCTTAGGATTTGAAGTAAAAGATACCAAGGACGGTTTCACTTGGACTCTCAACAAGTAAACCTATACATTTACTTTTTCGGTTCGCCCCTACCGTCGGAATCACACCGATGATAGGGGCGAATCATTTTTGTTTCCTCTACACACCTACACATCCAGAACTTCATCTCTGTCAAAACACACGTACATATAAAGGGGTACTACACGAGCATATCCATGCATCGGGACGTACGCCTCGTTGCACTTTGGTGTACGTCTGTTTTCCACTACTCAAACATCATCTTAAAATACCTACTTGTTCAAAAACAAGAATGCACCACCCTATTATAAAACAAATATTTTCCACACAAAACATCATGCCGAAAATGCCCTAAATCAACACATATAAAGTCGCTTTTTAGGTCCTCTATAACTAAATCTTGAAAGGATAAAAAATCTTAAAAAGTTATAACTGTGTGTGTTTCAAAGCATTTACATGCTGATTTTTTGACAAAAAGTACGTATCTTTGCACCCGAATCAAAAACTCCGCGTCGTTTAGATGCCGAACTAACCCTTTTCTGACGTATGCTAAGAAAGATTCTTATTCTATTTTTCTGTTGTACGGTTGCCCGTGCTGTAAATCCATTGCATCTGCCTCATGAAGCAATGGACGAGGACATGAAGTGTCCTTTTGAACAGAAACATACGGATACACCTGATTCTACCCAGTCCATGATTTTGGCCGATCGCATCATAAAAGAAGCTATGACGCACATGGGTAAACGGTATCGTTGGGGGGATGTCGGTCCTAAAACCTTTGATTGTTCCGGTTTCACAAGCTACGTATACCGTCACGAAGGTTTGAAAATAAGTCGCACCTCACGTGCTCAATACCACGATGGAGAGGAAGTTCAGGTAAAAGAACTACAAAAAGGTGATCTTGTATTCTTTAGTCGCACTCGCAATAAAAATAGAATTACACACGTAGGTATCGTAACAGAAACAGATACTAGCAATTGCAGTTTCAAGTTTATCCATGCCAGCATACATGGTGTAAAAATTGATAGCGTACCCGACAAACGCTATTACAAGCAACACTATGTCAGTGCATGTCGCATCTTCAATGATTCTATTGCTACACTTGCATTACAAGACTCATTGCTGAACGAAAAAATATAACCCAAAAGCCTTCTGATTTAAGACACCCAACGCTACATCTTGGGTAAAACATACGTGTGTTCTTCCTTGGCAGCACAAGCCGGACACACTCCCTTCATCATATAATTTATTGACTGAACGGAATAACCCTCAGGCAAATCCACTACAGGAACCTGTTGTTGCCTAAAACAAAAAGTGCGCTGACACTGTACACAATAAAAGTGCACATGCATATCTTCGAGCGAACACGACGAGTCGCCAGCGCATACCTCATATCTTAGCGACCCGCTTCCGTCTTCCAAACCGTGCACCAAATGACGCGAAAGGAATAAGGTAAGCGTACGAAAAATAGTCGACTTATCCACTGTATCAAGCCTTTGTTCTAATTCTCCCAATGAAAGGGCACGGGCACTTTCAAACAAAGTGCGGAAGATAAGCAAACGCATCGCTGTAGGTTTTACACCGCGATGTTTCATCCGTTCTACAAAAAGCTGTTCCTCTTTCATTGAAATAAAAATGATCTAAATTCGGATGTTCGATAGTGTATAAGCAAGAATATGCAAATGTACCGGTTTTTACCACTTCGTGCAAATGCTTCGTAAAAATGATTTTCATATCTTTGCATGAAAACCTAAATACGATATCATCTACACCTCGCCACATGGAAAACAAGAACTCACACTCAAAAACCGAAGGAGCAAGCAATCGCTTGGCCTCACTTGATATTTTACGAGGATTTGATCTCTTTCTTTTAGTTTTCTTTCAACCCGTGTTGGTTGCACTCGGCCAACAACTCAATTTACCATGGCTGAATAGCATATTGTACCAATTTGACCATGAAAGGTGGGCAGGATTTCGCTTTTGGGATCTCGTCATGCCGCTATTTTTATTCATGGCAGGTGCCTCCATGCCTTTTTCGCTTTCCAAACACCGCAACGACGTGTCCAAGCGCCCAGTCTATCGCAAACTCTTAAAAAGATTCGCATGGTTGTTCTTCTTTGGCATGCTTGTACAAGGAAATATCCTTTCGTTTAATCCGCAGTATATCCGCCTCTACTCCAACACACTTCAAGCCATAGCCACAGGCTACGTCATCGCTGCTATGGTGCAACTTCATCTTCAATGGAAAGGAATGATTGCTTGTGTCTTCGGATTACTTGCACTTTATTCCGTGCCCATGTATCTATGTGGCGACTTCACCCCCGAGGGTAACTTTGCCGAGCACGTAGACCGCTGGGTATTGGGACGCTGGCGCGATGGTGTTTACTGGAACACGGATGGAACATGGAGTTTCTCGCCCTACTATAACTACACGTGGATATGGAGTAGCTTGAACTTTGGTGTTACAGTGCTGCTGGGTAGCTTTTCCGGAATGTTGATGAAGAACGGCAACACACAACGGCGAAAGACAGCTGCCTACCTTACAGCAATCGGTATCGGACTCACCCTCATCGGATGTCTGTGGCATGAAAGTATGCCCATCATCAAACGAATATGGAGTTCTAGCATGACGGTATTCTCCGGCGGGCTATGTTTCCTCCTTATGGCCGCTTTCTACTACGTAATTGATTGTTTAGGCGTACAGAAAGGATTGAATTGGCTGCGGATTTACGGGATGAACTCTATCACCGCCTACCTCTTGGGCGAGGTGGTAAACTTCCGATGCCTAGCACATTCTGTATGTTATGGGCTCGAGAAATGGTTTGGAGATTACTATCAAGTTTGGCTCACCTTTGCAAACTTCCTGATTCTGTTCTTCATCTTGCGATGGATGTACCAACACCGCATCTTCTTGAAAATATAGCGCCGTTGTGTATACACCACCTCCTAATACTTAAAGGAGCTACCACCTACAAATTCACGCAACAAGGATGTGGGTGGAATATCTGCGTCGGCTAAAGGTACAAAATACCGCAAGAACTTACACAAACGATAAGCTTCGGAATACTCCGGTTCGCACTCCGGAACCTGTTCTAATATAGGAAGTGCTTGAGTACGGATGACGGCCAACTCGAAAAGCAACGCACTATTGAACATTACATCGGCGTTCTCTTGAAAAGGAAATATCCATTTATCTTCACCCGCTCGCACGCTCGACCATCGACGAATAGTATCGAGAGCCGAATAACCACGATACTTATAATCCCTAATGATGCGACGCAGCAAACGATTGTCGGTCGTGGGAATGTAATTATGATCATCAAGAAGAATGGTAGTCAAGGCCGAAGCATATATCTTAAATGTTTTATCGGGCTCTATATAGGGTATCAATGCCGGATTTAAGGCATGTATTCCCTCTAAAATCAGTACCATGTTATCGCGGAGTCGGAGTTTTTTTCCGCTCATCACACGTTCACCCGTATGCCTTTGTAAAAGCTTCGTCAAGCTCGTTAAGAAGCATTACATAAAAGTCTGTGGGAAGCTTCTTTGAACATTCGGGACATTCACAATGATTGTTATATCCGTCTGCAAGCCAGAACTGTAATTCTCTGACTTCGGGATGACTTTTTGCATATTCTGTCGTATATGCTACAACCTTATCTCGCGCCTTTTTATTTGAAAGACAGAAGTTTGTGACCATAGGGGTATTGTTGTGAAGCTGACGCTTGCCGTTTTCAAAGGGAAGGATTTCCTTCATTTCTTCGCTGAGTTCAAAGCCGTTTTCAACCTGTGCACCCCAGTTCTTTACGTTAATTCCGAAAGGCTCACACATAAAGCCGTGAC
>JAFOXE010000201.1 GCA_017425765.1 Paraprevotella sp.
GGCTTGTTTGCAAACCGGTGTCAACTATTTGGACACAGCCAACTACGAGCCAAAGGATGAGGCACACTTTGAATACAGTTGGCAATGGGCCTACAAGCAACGCTTTGAGGAGGCTGGTCTTACGGCTATTTTGGGTTGTGGATTTGATCCCGGTGTGAGTGGGATCTACACCGCTTATGCTGCTAAACATCATTTCGATGAAATTCAATACTTGGACATTGTAGACTGTAATGCAGGTAATCACCATAAGGCTTTTGCTACTAACTTTAATCCCGAAATCAATATTCGTGAGATTACCCAAAAGGGTCGTTACTGGAAGGATGGAGAGTGGGTGCAAACTGGTGCTCTTGAAGTTCACAAACCATTGACTTACCCCAATATCGGTCCACGCGAAAGTTATTTGATGTATCACGAGGAGTTGGAAAGTTTAGTCAAGAATTTCCCATCCATCAAGCAAGCACGTTTTTGGATGACCTTTGGTCAAGAATATCTTACTCACCTGCGCGTAATTCAGAACATCGGTATGGCTCGTATCGACGAAATCGACTACAACGGTGTGAAGATCGTACCTTTGCAATTCTTGAAGGCTGTGCTGCCCAACCCACAAGACCTTGGTGAAAACTATGAAGGCGAAACCAGCATTGGTTGTCGCATTCGTGGTTTGAAGGATGGCAAAGAGCGTACTTATTACGTATACAACAACTGCAGTCACCACGAAGCATATCTTGAAACAGGTATGCAAGGTGTGAGCTACACTACCGGTGTTCCGGCTATGATTGGTGCCATGATGTTCTTGACCGGGCAGTGGAAGCGTGCCGGTGTTTGGAATGTCGAGGAATTCGATCCCGATCCATTCATGGAGCAACTCAACAAGCAAGGTTTGCCTTGGCACGAAGTGTTTGATGGCGATTTAGAACTATAATACCAGCACAAAGTTATGGCAAAGAAAGAAATAGAAATAACATCCGGTCAGCCCAATGCAGAGCGATTGAAAGCTCTGCAGGCTGCTATGGACAAGATAGAAAAGAATTTTGGTAAAGGCTCAATCATGAAGTTGGGCGATGAGAGCGTGGAGCAAGTAGATGTCATTCCCACTGGTTCCATTGCGTTGAATGCCGCTTTAGGGGTGGGTGGGTACCCACGTGGCCGCATCATTGAGATTTATGGCCCTGAAAGTTCGGGTAAGACTACGTTGGCTATTCATGCTATTGCCGAGGCACAGAAAAACGGAGGCATTGCCGCCTTTATCGATGCCGAGCATGCTTTCGATCGCTTTTATGCCGAGAAGTTGGGCGTGGATGTAGACAATCTTTGGATTTCGCAGCCCGACAACGGCGAACAAGCCCTTGAAATTGCCGACCAACTAATTCGTTCGTCAGCCATCGACATTATTGTAATCGACTCTGTGGCGGCTTTGACACCTAAAGCCGAGATTGACGGCGATATGGGCGACAATCGTGTAGGTTTGCAAGCACGACTTATGAGCCAAGCACTCCGTAAACTCACCTCCACTATCAACAAGACTAACACCACTTGCATTTTCATCAATCAGTTACGCGAAAAGATTGGTGTGATGTTTGGTAATCCTGAAACCACAACCGGTGGTAATGCCTTAAAGTTCTATTCCAGCGTACGTTTAGATATTCGTCGTGTCACCAGCATAAAGGATGGCGACGATGTGGTGGGCAACCAGGTTCGTGTCAAGGTGGTGAAGAACAAGGTGGCTCCACCGTTCCGCAAGGCCGAGTTCGAGGTAACCTTTGGTGAAGGTATTTCGAAGGTGGGCGAGATTGTGGACCTCGGCACAGAATATGGCATCTTGAAGAAGAGTGGTTCATGGTATAGCTACAACGAAACCAAGGTGGGCCAAGGACGCGATGCTGTGAAGAATATGCTGAAAGATAATCCTGAATTGTGCGAGGAAATCGAGGCAAAGATTGCCGCTGCTATTCAGGAGCAGGCCTAATCTTCATCCTCCCCTACACACATCTCGCTCTTGCTTAAGGATATTGAGTTGAAAATATAATATAGAACGCGTATGTGGCTTCTTATCTACCAAATATTCCTATTGTTGGCGATAGCGTTTTGTTGTGTTATTGCGTTCATCTTTGGCTATGCACTCATTACGGACAAAAAGTATCGCGAGGAGGCTTGGGAGGATTTGAAGCGCAGGAGTAGGGAGCGTAAGCGCCCGTATTTTTCCGATAGGCAATATAAAAGGTATCTTCGTACGGGCAATAGGCATCATTTGGTTTATGACTATGATGACGAAGAAGATGACAAGTAGTTTGTAGTCTTTTTTTCGTACTTATTAATAGTTGTGTGTTGTGTGGCTTATTATATTTAGGGTGTTTTTGGTGTTGTGGGCCTTGTTTTGGTGCGCGGTGGGTGTTGTTGTTCTCTACGCTTTGATTACGGACAAGAAGACTCGTGATAGGGCTTGGGAGGATTTGAAGCGCAGGAGTAGGAGCAGAGGATCGAGCAGGACTTTTACGGACGAGCAATTTGAGAAATATCGTAATACTGGGAATCGAAATTACTTGATCGATGAGGATTACGAAGAATAAAAAACAGTCTTTTTTTGTACTTATAAACGTGTTACTTTTGGCTAATAACCATTAGTAACACGTTTTGTTTTGCGTGTCTTTGACAAAGGCTTTAGTGTGCGTTGAGGTTAGAAGTTGAACCCTGCCCGTACATATCCGTCCACATCGCGCGTGTGGCTGCTGTAGTGCAGTGTAAGTCCTAATGGGCCGATTACGGTGCGCAGGTCGTATTTCAGTGCTACGCCCCACATATCGAATCCGTTTTCGTCGTTCTTTCCCCAGCAGTGGCGGAAGAATCGGCTCCATGTGTCCGACGTCATTCCGTAGTTGCCCACAAGGCTCACGTAATGCTTATGCCCGATGCGTTGTCGTGCCTCGAGCGAGGCAACGAACAAGGCCCGTCGACCCACCTCGAAACGGTTGACGCCATAGAACGGAATTTGCTGCTCATAATACTTGCCCTTTTCCTGTCCGCCAAATGTGTTTTCCTCGGCCACTGTGTTTTCGGTGGTGATGTATCGGCCATACACAGCCGGTAATATCGTAAGGCTGTTTATGGGCGAGTAGGCCGCTTTCCATTCGCCCGCCATGGTGTGAAAGGGGCGTTGGTGTGCGTTGGTGGGCAATACATAGTAGTATTCGGCACGTAAATCATGTCCGCGTGTGGCATAGTATGTGTCGTTAAGTGTTCGAAATCGCCATCGTGCACCAAATTTGAAGTAGCTTTCGGTGTGAATGTCAGCCGTGGGACTTCCTACAAACTTATACAAAAAGGAACCGTAGTCATAGTTTTGGTAAGAGCCAAAGAGGTTGAGCGTGGCTCGTTTCCATGCTTTTAGGAATGCCACTTCACTCAAATTGCGCAGATAGCTGATTTCCGACACGCGTTCTCCTCGATTGTAGATATTGAAATCGTTGTAGCTAAGTTCATAAAAAGCCGAGAGATTCCATTGACGTCCCAGCGACAATTCGTAATTAAGGCGGCCCAGCGTGAGTTGCCCCAAGCGCAGCGAGAACTGAAAAGCCTGTCGTTTCCATTTAGGCACTTGAAACTGTGTGTTGAACAAAAGGGCTGCTAATTGCTCGTTGTCGTAGCGTACGCCCAGATTAAGGGTGTTTGTTGGTGCTTTTCCCACCAGCAGGTCAAAGGTTTCTTTTTGCTTTTCGCCTCGAGCCGGAATGCTCTTGGTTGGAAGTTCTATTTGTGGTCGGGTGGGCCACGTTCCTTTTACATTTCCTAATTCCTCCTTTATACGAAGCAAACTCTCCATGTGTCTTTCGGCCGCTTGTTGTCCGCGGTCGATCAGTGTGTCGAGTGCCTCGTGCCCAAAGCTAGCCGTCTTGTATGGTTTTATGTCTACTTTTATGTATACGTCCGAGTTCTTGATGTTGTTCAGCCAACGGTCTTTGCTTTGAAGATCGATGAGTTGACTGAGTTGTGAGATGACATCGTTATGCAGTTCTTTAGCTGACTTCAGAGAGTCTTGCACATCCACGCCAATCACTATGTCTGCTCCCATTTTACGTGCTACATCCACCGGATAGTTGTTCACTATGCCCCCATCCACAAGAATTTTATTGTCAGTGTAGACGGGTGCAAAGATGCCGGGTAGTGACATGCTGGCACGTAGGGCTACTGCCAGCACACCAGAATGGTGCACTACCTCATCACCCGTGGCCACATCCTGCGACACGCAGGCAAATGGAATGGGCAGATGGTTGAAGGATATGGAGTCGTGATGCTCTGGTGTGAGTCGCCACAACATTTCACCTGCATTGCGTCCGCGTATAATACCTCCAGTAATGGCATCCTTCGGTCGCTCTAAGAAGGGCAAACTTAGCACATACTGTTCCTTCTGTATGCGTGTGGTTAGTTTTTCTTCGTTCGAAGGTGTTTTGTCGGTAGCGATTAAAAGCCAATTCTCTCTCATGGTTAGCGTATCTAACTGTTCGGGCGTATAGCCTACAGCATATAGACCACCCACAATGGCTCCCATGCTGGTGCCCACAATCATATCTACCGGGATACCTACTCGCTCAATCACCTTCAGTGCGCCCACGTGAGCCATACCCTTGGCTCCTCCGCCACTGAGCACAACGGCCACTTTTTTTCGGGCATGCATTTCGGGCATAATAAGAAGTGCACCTAACAATATGATGAAACACTTAAAAACACACCGCGGTGTGAGGGGGCTCCACACCGTGGTGTGGACGCCACGAGGCGTAGGCCGCGATGCAACGACACCATGGTGTGTTTTTCTGCCACATTGGCAGAGCATGTGGTGCAAAGCAGATGTACAACAAGTGCGAAAATCGTTTGTGTGTAAGGATTTCATGAGCTTACTGGTGTTTGTGCAATGTTGTCAGCAAATATACATCATTTATATATAGAGTGGTTTTCAGTATCTGTTTTTTTACGATATGAAAAATATTTTTTTGTGCACACGGATATTTGGCACGCAGTTTGTATTTGTTGTAGTGCAAGCCCACCACAAAGGTGGAGCAGTGAAATGAAGATAATAACAAAAAAATAGAATATTATGGGAAAAATTATTGGAATCGACTTAGGAACAACTAATTCATGTGTTTCTGTATTTGAGGGTAACGAACCTGTAGTAATTACTAACAGTGAAGGTAAACGCACTACACCTTCTATCGTAGCTTTCGTTGAGGGCGGTGAACGTAAGGTGGGCGATCCTGCCAAGCGTCAGGCCATCACCAACCCACGCAACACAATCTTCTCTATCAAGCGTTTTATGGGCGAGAATTTCGACCAAGTGCAAAAGGAGATTGCACGCGTGCCTTATAAAGTGGCTAAGGGCGACAACAACACTCCGCGTGTAGATATAGACGGACGTATGTACACTCCACAAGAAATCTCAGCTATGATTCTACAAAAAATGAAGAAAACCGCCGAGGATTACTTGGGACAAGAGGTTACCGAAGCCGTGATTACAGTGCCTGCTTACTTTAGCGACTCACAACGTCAAGCCACTAAGGAGGCCGGACAAATTGCCGGACTTGACGTGAAGCGTATCGTGAACGAGCCTACAGCTGCCGCATTGGCCTATGGTGTTGACAAGGCAAATAAGGATATGAAGATTGCTGTGTTCGACCTTGGTGGTGGTACATTTGATATTTCTATTCTTGAATTTGGTGGCGGTGTGTTCGAAGTGCTTTCTACCAATGGTGATACTCACTTGGGTGGCGACGACTTCGATCAAGTAATTATCGACTGGTTGGCTTCTGAATTCAAGGCAGAAGAAGGCACCGACCTTACACAAGATCCTATGGCATTACAACGCTTGAAGGAAGCTGCCGAGAAGGCAAAGATCGAGTTGTCTTCAACCACAACCACCGAAATCAATTTGCCTTACATCACCGCAGTGGGTGGTGTGCCCAAGCACTTGGTTAAGACCCTTACTCGTGCCAAGTTCGAACAATTGGCCGATGGATTGATTCAAGCATGTAAGGTGCCATGCCAAAACGCTATGCGCGATGCCGGTTTGAACAATGCTGATATCGATGAAGTAATCCTAGTTGGTGGTTCAAGCCGTATCCCTGCCATCCAAAAGTTGGTAGAAGATTTCTTCGGTAAGGCTCCTTCAAAGGGAGTGAACCCCGACGAAGTTGTAGCCGTAGGTGCTTCCATCCAAGGTGCCATCTTGAATAAAGAAGCCGGTGTGGGCGACATCGTATTGCTTGACGTAACCCCACTTTCAATGGGTATCGAAACAATGGGAGGAGTGATGACAAAACTTATCGATGCCAACACTACTATTCCTTGCAATAAGAGTCAGGTGTTTAGTACTGCAGCCGACAACCAAACAGAAGTAACCATCCACGTACTTCAAGGCGAGCGTCCTATGGCTTCGCAAAATAAGTCAATCGGTCAGTTCAATTTGACAGGTATTGCACCGGCTCGTCGTGGTATTCCTCAAATCGAGGTAACCTTCGATATTGATGCTAACGGTATTTTGAAGGTATCGGCCAAGGATAAGGCTACCGGTAAGGAACAAGCTATCCGCATTGAGGCATCATCAGGTTTGAGCAAGGACGAGATTGAACGCATGAAAGCAGAAGCTGAGGCAAATGCCGACGCAGATAAAAAAGAACGCGAACGCATCGACAAGATGAATCAAGCAGACTCTATGATTTTCCAGACCGAAAATCAGTTGAAGGAACTTGGCGATAAGATTCCAGCCGACAAGAAACCTGCTATCGAAGGCGCATTGCAAAAGTTAAAGGATGCACACAAAGCAGCTGATATCGCTGCCATCGATGCGGCTATTGAAGAACTTAATGGTGCATGGCAAGCAGCAAGTGCACAAATGTATCAGGGCGGTGCACAACCCGGACCCGATGCCCAAGGCGCACAAAATTCAAGTGGCTCAACAGATGAGACCATCCAAGATGCCGACTTCGAAGAAGTTAAGTAATACTTCATTTTTTATAAGCAAACATAGTAGGGTGGGGTACAACTCAAATAGAGTTGTACTCCACTTTCTTTGTGAACGTGTGCGAGATATGTTTTTCTTTTCGTTTTTTTGTTATATTTTTGCGATAGACTAATCTTTAATATTCAGAACTATGCGCGTAGCAATATACGGTGCCGGTTCGTTGGGCACCATCTTGGGTGCATACATCAGTAAAGCCGGTGTACCGATTGAACTTATTAACCGTAACAAAGCCCATGTTCAGGCTTTACAAAACAAAGGTGCAAAGGTAGTGGGTACGGTGCACTTTACGCAGCCGGTAGTTGCCTATACTCCGGAAGAGATGAGCGGAGAATACGACATCCTTTTCCTCATGACGAAGCAACAACATAATGCAGAGGTGGTGGAAATGCTAAAGAATTTCTTAGCTTCGGATGGTGTATTGGTGACGTTCCAAAATGGTTTGCCCGAGGTGCAGATTGCATCTATATTGGGCGAGGAACGAGTAATGGGGTGTACTGTGGCCTGGGGAGCTACCATGCAGGATGCCGGTGTGTGTGAATTAACTAGTGCGCCCGATGCTCTTTCGTTCTCGTTAGGAGCCATCTCGGAACGTCGTAGTAAGCACTTTGATAAGGTTAAGGAACTGCTCGAGATGATGGGCACGGTGGATGTAGAGGACAACTTCATCGGCACGAGATGGAGTAAATTGCTTATCAATGCAGCCTTTTCGGGAATGAGCGCTGTGTTGGGATGCACCTTTGGTGAGGCGGCAGGACCACGTTCATCGCGCCGTGTGGTGCAAGCCTTGATTAAGGAATGCATTGATGTGTGCCAAGTGGGAAATATCCGGATAGAGCCGGTGCAAGGTAAGGATATTGTGAAACTGCTCAATTACACTAATGCATGGAAACGTGCTTTTTCATTCTTCATCATTCCCATAGCCATTCGTAAACATGCCAAGTTAAAAGCGAGTATGTTGCAGGATTTGGAGAAGGGAAAACAGACCGAGGTAGATGCCATTAACGGCGCAGTGTCGGAATATGGTCGCAAGGTGGGTTTCCCCACACCGATGAACGATCGTGTGGTAGAGATTATTCACCGTATTGAGAAGGGAGAGTTGCGCCCGAGTTTTGAGAACTTACGCTATTTTGAGAAGTAGGGTAGATATGCTCCTTGTAGTTAGAATATTTTCCTCTATATATAATAAGGTATGAAAAACTTTGAACCAAAATCGTGGATGTTGCCACAACCTGTATTGATTATAGGTACATATAATGCCGATGGAACACCGAACGCAATGAACGCAGCATGGGGTGGACAATGGGATGCCAGAGAAATAATCATCTCAATGGGAGCGCATGTCACTACCGAGAATTTGAATCGATGCGGAGATTTTACTGTAGCTTTTGCCACGCAAGATACGTTGGTGGCTGCCGACTATGTGGGTATTGTGAGTGCAAAGAACGACTCGCAGAAGATGCTGAAAACAGGATGGGATGCCGTGAAGGCGGAGCAGGTGCAAGCACCGGTGTTTGCGCAGTTCCCTATGACGTTGGAATGTCGTGTAAAGCAAAAGATTGACGAAACCGAAGAGGGTTATTATATTGTGGCAGAGATCTTAAACATACAAGTAGATGAGCAGTATTTGGATACGGTGGGAAAACCTGATGTGCAGAAAATGAAACTCATTGCATACAATCCGATAGAACACACTTACATGGCGGTAGGACCCAATGTGGGAAGAGCCTTTTATGACGGAAAACAGTTAAAATAGTAGGGGGATGATGTGGAGGCCTATGCTTGTTGTCGGACTAGGGAGTTTCATTGGTGGTGCGCTTAGATATTCCCTTTCTATGTGGATGCGCCCCTTGTGTACTCAAGGATTTCCATGGGCAACCCTAATCGTTAATCTTTTGGGCTGCGTTGTGTTTGGGGTGGTTATGGGCTTGTTCAGTAAGTGTAGTTCGCCCACCCATACTGTTTGTTTGTTGCTTACGACAGGAGTGTGTGGCGGTTTTACCACTTTTTCTACCTTTGCTTATGAGGGCATACAACTTTTGTATCAGGGAAACATAATGTTGTGTGCTGTCTATGTATTTTTGAGTGTGATTCTTGGACTTGTACTTATTGCATCTGCTTATTGTTCAGTGTAGTAATAGGAGTTAAACATAAAGTGATGTATCGTTCTTCTGTTTTTGCAGATGTAACAATTTATAGGTACTTTTGTGCCGTAGGATAGATACAGATAATTTCAAGACTCTATCCGTATTAACCGAGGAAGAATGAAGATAGGAATATTAACAGCAATGGATTCCGAGCATGATCAATTGGCAGCATTGCTCGAGAATAAGGAAGAACGTGTATGTGGCAATTCGTCTTATTTGTGCGGTACACTAGGGGTGCATGAAATTGTGTTGTATGCTTGTGGCATCGGAAAGGTTAATGCTGCCGTGGGTGCGGTAGACTTGATTCGTAGATTCGCCCCCGATTGTATGGTAAGCACAGGCGTGGCCGGTGGTATTGATACTTGTTTAGGCGTAATGGATGTGGTAGTGTCGACACAAACGGTATATCACGATATGTGGTGCGGACCCGGAAATGCCTACGGACAGGTGCAGGGTATGCCCGAGCGTTTTGAAGGATGTGAGAAACTATGGCAAACAGCCCAAAAACTGAATACGGAAACGCGAATACATGCCGGATTGATTTGCACAGGTGACAAGTTCATAACTGATCGTGCAGAGCTTAACACCATAAAAACTGCATTTCCTGAGGGCTTGGCAGTTGATATGGAGAGTGCAGCTATTGCGCAGACATGTTATCTTTTGAATGTACCCTTTGTGAGTTTCCGAATCATAAGTGACACACCGGGAGTGGAGCAACACTTAGAACAGTGGGACAACTTTTGGGGAGAGATGGCTGATCGTTCGTTTGGTGTAACACGTACATTCTTGATGTCTTTACCCAAGAGCTTATAAGTATTGAAACATCGAAAAAGATTGAGAAATTATGTATATTCACAACATAATCTGAACAAGACAAATGAAAAAGATTCCTAGTTTTACGATAAATCATCTAAATCTTTTGCGTGGCATATATGTGTCGCGAAAGGATGAAATCGGCGGGGAGATAATAACTACTTTTGATGTACGAATGAAAGCACCTAATCGTGAGCCTGCGTTGGCGAACGGGGCGATTCATACCATTGAGCATTTGGCAGCTACTTTCTTGCGCAATCATCCGGTATGGGCTGACCGTATTGTATATTGGGGGCCTATGGGTTGCCTCACCGGCAATTACTTATTAGTAAAAGGTGACCTACAATCAAGTGATATTTTGAACTTAATGTGCGAAACCTTTCGCTTCATAGCGAATTACGAAGGTGAGATACCTGGGGCTACAGCACGAGATTGCGGGAACTATTTGTTGCAGGACTTGCCGATGGCAAAATGGGAGGCTGCCAAGTATTTACACGAAGTTCTTGAAGTGGCCACAGATGCAAACTTATACTATCCGGAGTAGAACAAAAGTAATAAAATACGAGAAAAGGTCTTTTGTGTGTTGATGTTTCTCTATAAGACTTATCGTGTAAACAAAGAATCATTATCATGAGAGTAACAACATTATATATCGTTCTA
>JAFOXE010000023.1 GCA_017425765.1 Paraprevotella sp.
ATTCGCAAGTTTACGTAATCATTAGAAAAAGAGGCGCACATGTCATCTCAAACACATGCTCAGGAAGATGAAACGAGGTGTACGCCTTGTTCGTTCCACATGCTCGCCTAATGGCTCATTAGGCGAGCATGTGTTTTTACAACCCATGCCGATGGGGGAGAAAAAGAATGCACCGCATTGGGTTGTACCTTGAAGGGCTCGGTACCAAATGCGGTGCACAATTATGAAAATATTTGAGAAATTTATCCTTGAATGGTGGCGATAAGTGTGGCGGTGTCCACAAGAGATTGTTCGCCGGTTTCCATATTCTTTAAGGTGATTTTCTGCTCGGTCATTTCCGTTTCGCCCACGATGGCCACAAACGGTATTGCCTTTGCATTAGCATAAGCCATTTGCTTCTTCATCTTGGTGGCATCGGGGTAAATTTCGCAACGGATGCCGGCCGCGCGAGCTGCTGCAAGAGCAGGTAGGCAGTATGCAGCCTCACGTTCGCCAAAGTTTACAAACAGAAGTTGCGTGCCCATGACGGCATCTTTCGGGTAAAGTTCCAATTGATTCAAAACATCGAAGATGCGGTCTGCACCGAATGAGATGCCCACACCGCTCAATCCCGGTAGTCCGAAAATTCCGGTTAGATTATCGTATCGTCCGCCTCCGGTGATGCTGCCTATCTGTACATCAAGAGCTTTAACCTCAAAAATGCAACCGGTGTAGTAGTTCAATCCACGAGCCAATGTAAGGTCGAATTCAATCTCATTTTTCAAATTCAGACCGTCAAGTGTGTTCAACACAAATTCGCATTCTTCAATACCTTTGAGGCCCGTTTCCGATTCGGCCAAAACACTTTTCATCGTTGCCAACTTCTCGGCATTCGTGCCACTCAGTTCTATGATGGGTTGCAACTTTTTGATGCCCTCTTCCGAGATACCCGCTGCTTCCAATTCCTTATTTACGTTCTCCAAGCCTATCTTGTCTAGCTTGTCTATGGCCACAGTGATGTCCACAATCTTGTCGGCCTCACCAATCATCTCGGCAATGCCGGTAAGCACTTTACGGTTGTTCAACTTGATGCACACACGGATTCCGAATCTAGAGAACACGGTATCTACAATCTGCATCAGTTCCACTTCGTTGAGCAACGAATTGCTACCTACTACGTCGGCATCGCATTGGAAGAACTCGCGGTAACGCCCCTTCTGTGGGCGGTCGGCACGCCATACCGGCTGAATCTGATAGCGACGGAACGGCAATGTCAACTCTTCGCGATGTTGTACCACATAGCGTGCAAACGGCACTGTCAAGTCGTAACGAAGACCTTTTTCGCACAAGCGAGCCGCCAACTTGTTGGTGCCTTCGCCTTGAATTTCTTCAGGTTGGATGCCGTTCAAGAAGTTTCCAGAATTAAGAATCTTGAACAACAACTTGTCGCCCTCCTCACCATACTTGCCCATAAGTGTCGACAAGTTTTCCATGGCCGGAGTTTCTATTTGTTCAAATCCATACAGTGCATATACGCTCTTGATGGTGTCGAATATATAGTTACGTTTCGCCATTTCTACGGGCGAAAAGTCACGTGTACCCTTTGGTATACCCGGTTTTGTTGCCATAATCTTGTTAAATCGGTTTGATGATTATACGATGTGCAAAGGTACAATATTTTTTCGAATCGTCTTCATGTCGTACGCCTAAAAAGGCCGTAACGTTTATATTCTATCCCGTTTTTTATTTCTATCTTTGCACGAAATAAAATCTCAACACATGAGTCTTTTTTGGAAATCATCATCATCCACCCCCGAGCCGGTCGAGATGTCGGCCGAACCGGTTGTACAATCTTCTGCTTCAGAAACTTCAAAACGCACGGCCGAGGAGATAGCCCGCCAATGGTTTGAAGAGAAAACCGGTGCCACGATGCCTGAAGAAGTCAAGACTTGGTTCAAGGGTTTGGCAAAGGTGGAAGCACAAAAGATAAAAATCAGTTCTACGTTGCTCGATGGTCAGCAACTGCTGAAAATAAAGGAAGCGCGCAGACTATGTGAAACCAAGTTCGAAAACTTGGAACAATCGCTCGAGCGTATTCGCGAGCAATTGGAGTGGCTTCGTCGCTTTACAAAGCTCAACGCACAACAAGAGGAATGTAGAAATAATCTTGTGGAGGCCAATAAAAAATACGCCTTACTGATGGACAAAGCGCAGGAACTTGAACGTTTTGAGGCTTTTGAATCGGTGCAAGGAAATTTTCAACGCTTGTTCTTGTTGAGTCAGGAACTGCAAGACAACAAAACTTTGCAAGCAACCATTCATAAGGATATCCAAGCATTGCAGAAACAACATGCCGACCTACAAAAAGAGGTGGAGCAGATGCAAGTGCAATATAAAGAGCAAGAACGTCAATACTTCTCTATGCAGGATTCTTTTGCAGACGGCAATAGGATCAAGGGTGCCATGAGCATTCTTACTATTACGCAAAGTGCTACAGAAGACCGTTTGAATTCTCTTAAACTGGAGCAAACGGCGTTGGCAAAAGAGTTGGAAGAACTGTGTCTGAGCATAGAACGCATGACGGCTGCTTTGGCAGAGAAACGCTTTGCTCGCCAGACGCTGGATGCTCATCAAACAATGTTGGAGAATGGCGAAATCATTCAACTGCGCCTTGATGATTTGCTTGATGCCAAGCACCGTTGCGAATATTTGAATCAGCGTTTGGAACAACTCATGCGTCAGCAACATGAAGAAGACACGCTCCTTAACAAACTATTCTTGCAGCATCAAGACTTGGATGCAGAACTTCGTGTGTTGCAAGATGAGTTACACGTGCACCGCCAAAGCAACCATGGTCAAGATAGTTATTCGTTGCAGAAACGAGCCATGGAACTTGAGGGGCGCAGACAGATGTTCTTGAGCGCGTTGTCGTTGTGGGAACGCATTTCTGATGGCTATGCTTATCTTGAGGAGAAAAGTCGCGACATCAACCGCTTGCGTTTGAGAGTGGAGCATGCTGCTTCCAACATCGAACGCTTGGAATTGGAACTGAAACCTTTGCGTGAAATCTGTGAGGAGAAGAAATATGCCTATACATTGAGTAAGAGTCAGAATGTAATACAACTGCGTGCCGACTTAAAGGAAGGTACAAGTTGCAGCGTTTGTGGCGCCACACATCACCCTTATCATGCAGATACCTTGCTAGAGCAAAGTAAACTTATCTCGGAAATAAAGTCGGATTACGACCTTTTGGTTGCAGAACTAAAGAGTAAAGAAATCGCCTTGGCTCAGTTGCACATTGAGCATGCCGCAGAGAGCGGACGCTTGCAAATTGAGCGTGAGGCTTTCGCTCGAAGCAAACAAGTGCATGAATTCAACGTAAGGGAATGGTCGCAGTATTCTGATTTGGACCGCTCCTTCCGCGATTGTTCTGCCTCAACCAATATGGAGGCACGAGCTATTATGTTGAATCAACTTATAGATAAGGTGGGACAGGATGCCGAGCAAGCACATAAGGAGTTGGACACTTTCAATTTTCACCAAGGTCGCATCAATAGTGTTAACGAGCTAATTGCGCAGAAGGAAACTGAGAAGAGCAACCTTGTGGTACGCTTGAATGAGGTAAATACAGCTTGTCAGGTAATGGCCGGACAGGTGGACCAGCAGCAAAAGCGGGTAGCTAAGGCTAAAGAAAAGTATAGTAGAATTTTTGAGCTGTTAGACAAACTTATCAACCTTCCGGAATGGCATTCTGAATGGAAAGAGTCGCCGGAAAACTTCAAGATTCGCATACAGCAACAAATAGACACGTGGAAGGCCTTGAACGAGGATATACGTCAGGATGAACGCATGTTGGCCGAGAAAGAGATACGTCAAATATCTCTTGCCGAAGCTCTTAATATGCAGAAACAATATGTAACTTCACTGCAGGATGGCCTGGAAGGCACTATTAACGTGTTAGAGCAAAATCGCAATGCTTTTCATAAGATGTTCGGCGACAAAGAGGTTCAAGACGTGCAGAAGGAAAAGTATCAGATGGTGCTCGAAATTTACGAACAATTACAAAAGAAGACCAAAGAGCCTCCCTGCAAAAGCCCGCAACCACGTCGGGCGCGCCCTTCATATAAACAAAATAGCCGTTTTCGGCGCGATTGACGGTAACCATATACTTTTTCGCCGAATCGAAGGGTATCTCGTGCTTGCGCGGAAAGCGTGCTCTCAGCTCCTCGCAATCGGGGCAGTATTCGGTCAGCGCAAGCTCTGTCGGCGAGGAATCGTTATTGCAAAGCGCGAGCGCGGGCATAAGCCTCTCTCTTTCTCCGTAAACCGCCTCGACCGTCATTTTGTTGCAGGTAAGC
>JAFOXE010000202.1 GCA_017425765.1 Paraprevotella sp.
CGCCCTCCTTAATCATTCGCGAGGGTTTCAGTTGGGCACCGCGTAGCGACACCTGTCCTTTCTTGCATGCCGCAGCTGCCAGGGTGCGTGTTTTATAGATGCGTGCAGCCCACAACCACTTGTCTATTCGTGCTTCGCTCATTACGTGTCACTTTATTTCTTGTTGTATTGATTCATGGTCAAGGTGATTCCGGCCAGACAGAAACTTTTAATGATGTCGCCGGCCAATGCCACTCTCTCGTCCATGGTTTTGAGGTCTTCCTCGCCAAATTGTCCCAACACGAAGTCCACCTGTCCGCCGCGAGGAAAGTCATTTCCGATGCCGAAGCGCAGACGTGCATAGGCTTGTGTACCCAGTGTAGCTGCAATATGCTTCAGACCGTTATGCCCCGCGTCGCTGCCGTTGGGTTTCAGACGCAATGCTCCAAAGGGCAGTGCCAAGTCGTCCACGATGATCAGCACATTTTCAAGAGGTATTTTTTCTTGCTGCATCCAGTAGCGTACAGCATTACCGCTTAGGTTCATGTAGGTGGAGGGTTTTAGCAGAATCAGTTGTCTGCCTTTTACCGATGTTTTGCCCACAAAGCCGTAACGCTTATCCTCAAAAACAATGTTGGACGCCTTGGCAAAGGCGTCCAACACTCTGAATCCTATGTTGTGCCGGGTGCCGTCGTATTCGTGTCCGACATTCCCCAGTCCTACAATCAGATACTTCATTCGCTATCCGATTACTTGTTGGCAGCAGCACGAGCAGCCATAGCGCTACGAGTCAAGCGAACTTGGCAAACCACAACTTCCTTGCTGGTAACCAATTCCAAGCCTTCGAAGCTCAATTCACCAACCTTGATGGTCTTACCCAAACCAAGATGAGTTACGTCGATGTTCAAACGCTCAGGAATGTTAGTGTGAACGGCCTTAACCTTCAACTTACGTACTGAAGCGGCCAACTTACCACCGGCCTTAACACCTTCTGCCAAGCCGTTCAACTTGATGGGCACTTCCATAACGATAGGCTTTTCGTCGGTGATTTCGTAGAAGTCAACGTGAAGAACGTTGTCCTTTACAGGGTGGAACTGAATTTCCTTCAAAACAGCTTTGCACTCCTTGCCGTCGATGTTCAAGATTACGGTGAAGATGTCTGGAGAATAGATCAACTTGCGCAACTCGTCGTTAGTAGTAGTGAAAGAGAAAGCTACGGGAAGTCCGTTTTCGCCTTTTGCTTCGCCATACAAGTTACAAGGAACGCCACCGTTCTTACGGATTTCGCGAGAGGCTTTCTTGCCCATTTCAGTACGTGCAGTACCTTTTACGTGAATCGTTTTCATGTTTTTTTAATTAAATGTGTTACTCTAAATTAAGTGATTTTGTGCTTAATTCGCCATCACACGATGCTTAGCATCAACGGGATGTTGCTTCAAAAGCGAGCGCAAAGGTACGGTTTTTCTTCCGTACTTTCAAACTTTTGCCTGCTTTTCCTATAAAAAATAGGTGTGCAACCTTAAAAATCGATGTCTATTTTAATGTCTTCGCACTCCGTGTTGTCGGGGCGTGGTTCTGCCGGTCCTTGTTCGTTTAGTATGTATTCGATGGCTTCGGCCAGTCCGTTTTGAAATTTCTCAAAATCCTCGCGATACAAGAATATCTTGTGCTTTTCAAAGTTCACTTGTGGCGATTCCATTTCGCCGCTCACTATTTTTTTACTTTCGGTGATGGACAGATACAATTCTTCTTTGCGGTTACGTTTCACGTCCACATAGTAGATTCTCTTTCCGGCTTTAATTGATCTTGAGAAGACAATATCCTTGTCGTTTTCGGGGTTGTTGCTTTTCATTCTTAAGGTTAAAACGGTTTATGCATTTTATTCTATGCTCCAAAAATGCTCATATTTTTTAAAACTTCCAAAAAAATGGCGAAAAAGGTGCCCTCTTTGGCCCAAAATAACTATTTTTGCACCTCGATATATAAATCGCACTAGCATTATGATCAACAGAGAACTTATTCGCCTTAAGGTGTTACAAATCATTTATGCGTACAACCAAAATGGCGGACAAAACATAGAAACAGCCGAGAAGGAGTTGTTTTTCAGCCTATCTAAGTCGTACGAACTTTACAACTACTTGCTCTCGCTCATGGTCGAGATTCACCGCATTGCTGTGCGCAGCGTCGACACAGCCATGAGTCGCTACAATCGTTTGGGCACCGGCGAGCGTCCTTCCACCAAGTTCATCGACAACCGTTTCATTCTTCAACTCGAAAGCAACAAACAATTGTTGTCGTTCCGCGAGAATCAAAAAAAGAGCTGGACCGACGAAGAAGAGTTTGTACGTTCCTTGTACAACCGCATCGTCGAGTCCGATTTATATAAGGAATATATGGCAGCCGGTCCGTCCAACTACGATGACGACCGCGAGCTGTGGCGCAAGATATACAAGAACATTATTTGCGACAGCGAGCGTCTCGACAGCCTTTTGGAAGACATGAGCCTTTATTGGAACGACGACCGTTTCATAGTAGACACCTTCGTGTTGAAAACCATTCGTCGCTTTTCCGAGCAAGAGGGTAGCGAACAAGCCCTTATGCCCGAGTTCCGCGACGACGAAACCCGCGAATTTGCACATCGCTTGTTCCGCAACGCCATGCTCAATGCCGAATACTATCAACAACTAATCGCATCCAACACCAAGAATTGGAATATGGAACGCATGGCCCTCATGGACAAAGTCATCATGCAAGTGGCATTGGCCGAGATTCTCACCATCCCTTCCATACCCTTGAAAGTTTCGCTCAACGAGTATGTCGAGATGGCCAAGATGTACAGCACCCCGCGCAGTGGAAGCTACGTGAACGGAATGCTCGACACCATTTCCAAGCAACTCATCGACGAGGGCAAGCTCAACAAGTAAGCCCCTCCGTGCCCCGCACTGTAAACTAAACAAACAAATAAAACTACACACATTATGATTACTCTATTGAACGCACAAAACGATGGCGGCATGAGCATGATCCTTATGATGGTGGCCATGTTTGCCGTGATGTACTTTTTCATGATTCGTCCTCAGAACAAGAAGCGCAAAGAACTTCAGAATTTCCGTGCCGGCATCACCGTGGGCCAAGACATTGTTACTGCAGGTGGCATTTACGGAAAGGTGAAGGACATCAACGAGGCAGACAACACCTTGATGGTAGAGATTGCCAACGGAGTGAAGATTAAGATCGACCGCAACTCGGTGTACGCATCTTCTCCTGCTTCCGAAAACATGGCGAAGTAAGCTGATGGACAGCCTCCGCTTCAAGCGCACAGTACATAAAATCAAGATCTTCCTGCTTAGTAAAAAGAGCAGGGAAATCTTGATTTTTTTGTTGTTCTTTCTTGTGGCAGCCGGCTTTTGGTTGGCACAAACCTTGAACGACACCTACGAAACCCGCATCCACATCCCCCTTCGTTTGCACAATGTGCCCGAGGGCATCATCATCACCGAGTCGCTGCCCGAACATCTGGAGGTGGAGGTGCGCGACAAGGGAACCCTGCTTTTTTCCTATCTCTACGGTTCGCCCATGCGCTCTGTCGAGGTCGATTTCTTGCACTATCAGGCACAAGTGCGTTCCGGACGCATACAAATCCCGTTGGACGACATCTACAAACAGTTGCAACAAATCCTCCCCACCTCATCAACCATAGGCAATATTCGTCCCGACACCCTTCAGCTCTATTACAATTTGGGAGGCCGTAAAAAGTTGCCCGTGCGCTTGGCCGGTCACATTGTCACCACCCCCCAAACCTATTTGGCCCGTGTGCACTGCACCCCCGATTCCGTGTGGGCCTATGCACCGCAATCCATTCTCGACACCCTCACAGCAGCCTATACCCGCCCTGTCGACAAGCCCGAGATGCACCAAAGCCAGGTAGAAACCCTGCCGTTGAGCCGGATCCGTGGGGTGAAGTTCTCCGAGGAGCAGGTGCAAGTGCACTACAACGTCGACACCTATACCGAAAAAACCGTCGAAGTGCCTGTCGAGGCTGTCGATTTTCCTGCCTCGCACAGCTTGCGCACCTTTCCCGCCACCGTCAAGATAACCTTCCGTGTGGGCGTCAGCCGCTTTCGTTCGGTCACGGCTTCCGACTTCTTCCTCGGCATACGTTACGACGAATTGGTCGGCCATCCCTCCGCCAAGTACCCCCTTTCGTTGGGCACGCTGCCCGAAGGCGTGTCGCAGGTACGCATCCAACCGGGCGAGGTGGAGTATCTAATCGAGCAGATATCCGAAGAGTAGCATGATGCGTTTAGGCATAACCGGAGGCATAGGGAGTGGCAAAAGTTACGTGTGCCACAGGCTGCACCAACTCTACGGTGTGCCTGTGTACGATTGCGACACTCGTGCCAAGCAACTCATGATAGAGCATCCGCAGGTGCGTGCTGCCCTTGTTGCTCTTTTGGGCACCGAGGTCTACACTCCCGAGGGGGCACTCAACAAACCCCTGGTGGCGCATTACCTCTTTGCTTCGCCACAAAATGCAGCCTCGGTAAACGCCATTGTGCATCCGACCGTCAAAGACGATTTCCTGCAGTGGGTCGTGGCTCATGCCCAAGCCCCCGTGGTGGTGCTCGAAAGCGCCATTTTGTTCGAGAGCGGTTTTCAAGATGTGGTAGATGCCGTGCTTGCCGTCGAAGCCCCTGTCGAAGTGCGCATCCGCCGTGTTGCAGCGCGCGATGCAGCCACCGAGGCACAGATACGCGCCCGCATGCAAGCTCAGCTATCCGACGAGGAGCGCGCCCTCAAGGCACAATACCATCTCGTTAACGATGGTCTTTGCAGCGTCGACGAGCAGTTGCATGCCCTCTATCAACGCCTTGCCGCTTCCGAGTTTTAGTTTTTTGGAGCCCATAGTCTTTGTTTTTCGCTCCCGAAAGCCTATCTTTGCATTGAAACAAAATAAAAAATCACAAATAAAACCAAGAAACATGTTAGAAACGATTTTAGCCATTTCCGGAAAACCCGGTTTGTATAGATTGGTTTCACGCGGAAACCGTAACCTTATCGTCGAGAGTCTTGAGGCAGCCGGCAAGCGCTTCCCCACCTTTGCCACCGACAAAATCATATCTTTGGCCGACATAGCCATGTACACCAACGACGAGGAAGTGCCCTTGCGTCAGGTTCTCAACAACATTAAAACCAAGCAAAACGGAGCCAAGGTCGACATCGACGTGAAAAAGGCTTCGCCGGCCGAGTTGGTGCAGTTCATGGGCGAGGTGTTGCCTGAGTTCGACCGCGACCGTGTGTACAACGGCGACATAAAGAAACTCATTTCATGGTACAACATTTTGGTGGAACAAGGTCTGACCGATTTCGACGAGCCCGCGCAAACCGCCGAGGGCGACAACGCAGACGGCAGTGCCGAGTAATTCTGCAACACCCTGACACGTAAAACAAATTGGGCCACATTCCCGTTCGGGAGTGTGGCCCAATTTTGTTCGCGTTCCTGTTTAGCGCACGCTGTATTTACCTTCGGTGATGCGTTCCAAGCTCAGGGGCACATACATCATGTTATACCATCCCGGCTCTTCCTCGTAGAAGAAACCTATTTTCTTGTCCTTTTGCAGGCAGAAGGTAGAGTAGGCCGACCCTTTTTCCGTTACACGGAACGAGCCCTCCCATTTTTCGGCCACATGCTGGGGCGTGTCGTAGTTGGCAGCGCTTTCCAGGGGTTTGTAAAATATAGTCACCTCTGCACGGTTGTTGGCAGCCGGCAGCGATTGCAGCAGCAGGGGCACCTTTTTGCCGTCGGCATGGCGGCGTGCCTGCACCAATATCACCTCGCCGTTGGTCGAGTTGGCACCCACGCGGATGCCCCCCTCTTGGTCGTGCGAGGCAGCCACCTCGCCCCACTTACCCTCGGCTTTCTTTACGTTGGTGTATCGATATATGTTAAAGAATCGTCCATAACCCTTGCGGCTGCTCAGCAGCACGCTGCCGTCCGGCAGTTCTTCGCACTTAGGTTCGTCGCCCTGCGGAGCGGGGCGTTCGGCTATGGTGCCCAACACATACCAATTCTCGCCAAAGTCGTCCGAGTACATCACGCGGTTGCCTTGGTTTTTGGTCCACACGGCGCAGTATAGTCGGTAGTATTTTCCCACCTTCACTTTTCGGCTTTGGCAGATGCGGCCCGAGCCGATAAACAGCGATTGCACGGTGGGTTGTCCTTGCTCGTCCACAAACTGACTGTAGATTTGCTCGGTCACCTCTACCGGTTGTGTCCAGTCCCATTGCTTCGTCTTTTTGTTATACGTCACACGCACTCGTGCCACACGGTTCGGGTTGCTCTCTTTCGAGCCCGGAATGTAGTTTCCGTGCCAGCACACCGTCTTTCCGCACACCATCATGATGAGCACTTCGTTGCGTTGGGCGTCGGCCACCACGGCAGCATCGCCAAATCCGGTGCGCCACACCTCGCCGCCGTGGTTGTCGCCCACGCCGTCGGCAAAGGTAAATTCCGGAGTCCATGTTTTACCGTTGTCTGTAGATATGCGGCATTTTATGTCCACCTCGCCATAGCCTATGTCGTTGCCACAGGGGCGATAGTCGGAGATGGCAAACAAGTGTCCGTTTTTGGCCGTGGCAATGGCCGGAATTCGGTGTGGGCGTCCGGCTTTGTCCGCCGAGGGGTACAAACATTGTGCCGTGTCGGCACGCTCGGCTTCCATTGGTGTGGAAGCCTGCAAGGTTTCTGTGGCCCATCCGGCAGTCAGTGCCGTGAGCATCAGTAGGGTGTTTCTCTTCATTGTGTGTCTTCTTGTTTCGGTTTTTGCAAATATACATTTTTTTGTTTGTTTGCACAAGTGTGGTGTGGGGTGGCTTGTGCACATCATGTGCGGGGAGTGCCCGTTTTACACACCGTGGTGTGGGCACCCTTCACACCATGGTGTAACGGCCCTTCACACCGTGGTGTGTACAGGCACCACACCACGGTGTGTTTTTGTGCACTTGTGCATCGTGCATGGGGTGCACGATGCAGGGCGGAGGAGCATCCCGCTGTGGGCACAAAAAAAATCCCGCCTCATCGCAGCGATGGGGCGGGATGCCTTATTACATTGTGTCTAGCGAATAGTTCGGTTTATTCGTCCCACACACTTTTGGGAGTGCGCCATGGGGTGTGTTGTTCTTTCACCAAAACATCTCCACCTTCGCCACCGATGTTAATGTCTACACTCGCGGCAAGCATGCCCTCAAATGTCAGAGCAATTACTTCGGCCTTTGGGGCTACATATATATTCTTCTTCATATTCAATGTTTTTATACGGTTTTTACTTAACGATAAATACTTTGCCTTCTGACAAGTAAATGCCCTTTCCGGGTTTCATTACACGACGTCCGCTAAGGTCGTAGATGGCCTTGGGTTGAGCGTTGGTTTCGGCTTGGATATCTTCAATGCCGGTAACTTCGTCAAATGCAAATTGGAAACTCTTGATGTTGCTGCCTACTGTGGCCGGCATATAGGCCTTGAAGGCAGGAATAGATGTTCCGGTGAACAAACCTAAACATATTTCGCCGTCAATCTTCTGAAGTGTATAGTTGGTACGAGCCTCGCAATCGGTGGTGATACCGGTACCCTTCAACAGATTGCTCTTGATGTCGTCAGCTTCGGCTGCGGTGTACTTAAAGTCATAAGTTTTGGCTGGTGCACTGATGATAACCGGTGTGCAAGCCGGGATGACATTGTCTACCGACACCAAAGTGGCTTTGGTTTGATCGTCCTTAGTGAAGGCTACAGTATAGGCGGTTACACCTTCTGGCACTTCGGTAGGATAGCCAAGGAATAGTGTCGACCATTCGGCTGCACCCACAGTTAGTTCGTGCGCAGGCATGGTGGATGGGTCGACCTCCTGGATAAACCATGAAGAAGAACCGGTAATCTCAGTGTTATTCCACGCAACTAATGCATTTTCATCGGCCTGCTTGTGTAACATGCCTCCTCCCTCTGGAATGATATGTACGTAATTGTGGTCTTTGTAGATGGGGGTTATTTGAACGGGTTTAGCTCCTGCTAGTTCGTAGGCCTTAACCTCGTTTTTACCCCAAGAATGTGTCGTATTAGTGGACAAGTAGGTGCCACGTTCGGCATTCTTCATGTAAAGTTTTCCGTTGTCGTCGTATTCAAATTGAATCAAGTGTTTCATCGTAACGGTGTTAGTCTGTTCCCAATAGGTGAGACCTTTGTCGTCTATGTACGGATGAGATGGGGTTACACCGGAATAACCCTCGGTGTATATTACGGAGCGAGCATCCTGAAGATAGTAGTATTTGCCTTCTTGCGGAAGAATGGTTTCCAATGAGTTGAAAAAGGCTGCACGGGCGTTGTTCCAAGTGGTGAAGTCGCAAGGGGTGTTCAGCAAGTCGTTTAGTGTGGCAATAGCTGCATCAGTGGCTGTGGTTTTTTGGCTATAACCCACAGCATTGTTCCATGTAAATTCGGTCCAGAAGTCCACCATCAAATCTTCTACCGGAACAAAGGTTATAGCAGAACCAGCATCGCCATTTGGGGCTGAATGCCAAAATCCTAGTTTATTATGGATACCACCGTTGTTACTTAGATAGTTCTCATTGCCTTTGGTGCGCATACCGTAAGGAGCAGTATGGGTTGAACTGATGCATGAGCTGCCGTCGTTGTTTACTAGGTTCCAATAACTGATTGTGTTGGCGGGTGTTTCTGCCGTAATTTTGTTGGCAGCATCTCCTGTGCCATTTTTATAGGACATGGCCTTGTCTGGTGCATCGTAGGGGTGAAAGGTTACATAGAGTTTGCCATCCTCTTCCACTCCGTTGAAGAACCAATATTGTGTAGTGACTGCATAGGTCAAGGGCAATAATAGGATGTTCTTATCTTGATTGTTGTAGGTGTAATACCATTCTGAACGTTGGTTTGTACGTCCACTCTTAATGGCATACCATTTCTTGTTGTCGGCAGAACTTAATTCCACAGGTAAGCCTTTCTCTATTGTCCAAACTAATGCAGTAGCATCATTGCTTGCAGATAGTGTGGTGACACCCTCTGTGGTAGTGGCATCAATGAACTTGGCACAGTTGTAAGCGCTTCCTTGAGCATTGGTATTGCGAATAGCATATTTGCCGGTGATGGGGTGCTTAAGGAATACTTGGCAATGCCATAGACCGGTATTGGCTGCATTGGTGGCAAAGGTGTTGGCTGTATATCCGTCTGAATTTTGGTCGTACCAACGAGAAACGGTGGTGCCGTTCATTGTCATGTAGTATGTACTGCTTGAGTATTGACCACCTTCGGTTACACCTTCGGTAAGGTGGAACAAGTTTACGGGGGTTGTGGTCAGAGCCAAGGCTCCCTTTCCGTCAGTGAGCGGATTGCTTACCAGGTAGTGCTTGTTGCCACTTTCGTCGGTATAGTAAATATTGTAGTAGCTGTCGGCAATTTCTGTGGGCTCGCCTACACACTCTGCCTCGGTAACACTAATGAATGAACCGCCATCGCAACTAGCAGGTCCGTCGTCCCAATAAGAGATATTACCTAGATAGTCATGCATAAAGCCGGTGCCAGTTCCTGATTTGCGAAGAACAAACTGATTCTCGTAGAACTGATAAACACCATTGCTCTTTCCATAGGCCGGATAGATATCCCAAGTGCCACCGTCTGTGATGTCGCTATGTGAGGTTGCTGCAAGTGGCGTTCCGCTACCTACTGATGCGTTCCACACAGCTTTGCCGGTACCTGCAGTAATGTTGTAGATCTTGATGCGTCCGGCACCGTCTTGGGTGAAGGTAAACAAGTTAGAGTTGCCATTGGCTGCTCCGTAGTTGAAAGTGCTTGTTTCTGCATCGTAGTTGATAACTTTACTTTCGCGAATAGTCATTTTATAAGCCTTTCCGTCCTTTGCATATTCACCATCGGTCACGGTGGTGGGGGTGAAAGGAAGTTCAAATTCGCAATCCGCGGTGGTTACGGGAAAGATTTTATAACGTGAGTTACCGCCAATGGATTTGCCCCAAAAGGTGAAAGAACCGTTGTCTCCATTCATGTATATACCGCCAGCTGTTTTGATAGCCCAGAAGCCCTCTTCTGCATTGTCAAGCTCAAATGTAAGGGTTTCTGCTTGACTATTTGTGGAATTGTAACCTCCTTCTCGTCCGGGATATTTGATGTAGTATTGGCTGTTTGCCGCTTGAATAGTTCCGGTAATTTTGCCTTCTTCTTTGGTTATGTTCAAGTTCCAAATGTAGGCAGCACTCTCAACCTTGTCTGTAAGATAATTTCCCGTAGAATAAATCTTGAGTTCACCGCTTTCTTCATACAAGTATTGTCCACGACCATTATTGTAGAGTAGGTATTTACCAGACACGAGGTCGTCAACAGACTTGATTGGGTCGCCTGCACTCTTAATGATGCTGAATTCTCTTGCGTTTGCTCCTCCCCATGGCAACAAGGTGCAGAGGAACAAAAGAGAAAGTAAAAGGGTAAATTTTTTCATCTGCTTTTGAGATTAAAAGATTATTTAATTATGTATTATTTGTTTCGTTCTTTTATTTGTACACATTTCGGGGTGCAAAGGTACGAAAGATGTAGATGTGTGCCAAGAAAAATCGTGATTTTCTCGCGTGTAAATAGTGTTAAAAAAGAATGAGCGTCAACAAGATAGCGTGTTTTCGCGCACAAAAACAAGCCGCACACTCGAATAAGGAGTGTGCGGCTTGTAGAATAAGGAACGGGGTGAAACCGAAGGGTCTAAAACAAGAGCCAGCCGGCGGCACCGCATGCCACAATAAGGGCTATGGGGTTGATGCGATAGCAGTAGCTGCCCACAAAAGCCACGCCAAAAAGAAAGCAGCTGATGTAGAATTGCCACGGTTGCGAGGGGGTGGCAAAGTTCTCACGAGTGAGTAGCATGAAGGCTGCGGCCATCAACAGGCCTACCACCGCCGGGCGAAGGCCCGTAAACACCTGCTCCACAATGGGATGGTTCTTGTGGCGCAACAGAAATTTGCTGAGCAGCCACATCAAAAGGAATGAGGGAAGCACCACGGCAAGGGTGGCCGTAAAACTGCCCACCACACCCCAAGCGTGTCCGTATCCGGCCGTTACCATAGAGGTGTAGCCCACGTAGGTGGCCGAGTTGATGCCGATGGGGCCGGGCGTCATCTGACTAATGGCTACAATGTCGGTGAACTGCCCCGAAGTGAGCCAGCCATAGCGTGTCACCACATCGGCCTGTATCATCGAAAGCATGGCATAACCGCCTCCAAAACCAAACATGCCGATTTTGAAGAAGGTGATAAAAAGCTGAACTAAAAGACTGAAGAGGGTCATGAGTGGGGTGTTTATTCGTCGGTGGGTTCAATAAAACGACCGTAGAAGTAGCCTCCGGCTCCGGCCGCCAAAATGACATAAATAGGGGATAGGCCAAACAGGGCAATGAGCAGCGCACAGCAAATGGGAATCCATATCGTGGTGCGGGTGATGCGGGCTGTTCGGGCCATCTTGAACACAGGAACGGCAATGAGGGCTACAACGGCCGGGCGGATGCCCTTGAACACACTTTGCACCCATGCAATGTGCTGAAACTGACTGAAGAACAAGGCAATGACCAAGATGATTAGAAACGAGGGGAGAATGGTGCCGAGGGCACAAACCACACTGCCTCGGGTGCCCAATAGGCGCTGGCCGATGAAGATGCTCAGATTGACGGCAAAAACACCGGGAGCACTCTGTGCAATGGCCACGAGATCGAGAAATTCTTCTTTCTTAACCCAGTGTTTGCGTTCCACCACGTCGGCCTCGATAAGGGGTATCATGGCATAGCCTCCGCCAATGGTGAAAAGGCCGATGCGAAAAAAAGTGCGAAAACAATCAAAATACGGGTTCATCGTGGGTGCGTTGAGATTCGAATGCAAAGGTAATCAGTTTTTGGCAACCATACAAGAAGCCGCCCACTACCGAGAACGGAAATGAGCGGCTTTTTGAGATAATCTTTCCTTATATATATAATAAGGTATAGGGGGCGTGATTATTTGACGCGGTTTTGCTCCACCCACTTGCGGGCGTTGACAAAGGCTTCGGCCCATGGAGTAACCTCGTCGGCACGGCGCTCGGCCGGATAGAAGGCGTTCTGCCAGGGGAAGATGGCACGCTCCAAGTGAGGCATCATGGCCAAATGACGGCCGTCGGCACTACAGATTCCGGCCACGCTATAGTCGGAGCCGTTGGGGTTGCCGGGATAAGCATCGTAGTTGTACTTGGCAATGATGTTGTACTCTTCTTCCGGATAGGGCAAAGAGAACTTGCCTTCGCCATGAGCCACCCAGATGCCCAAACGGTCGCCACTCAACGAGCCAAACATTACGCTGCGGTTGGTGGGGATGGTTACGCCCACAAACTCGGATTCAAACTTGTGCGAGTTGTTGTGAAGTTCTGCGGCTCACTGCGTTTTTGATGATGGCAACAGTGCAGTCGAGCTTGTCAAGGCCGAGAAACTTGTAGATCTCCATAGCCTGACCTGCCTTGATATGGTCTATAACAAGACC
>JAFOXE010000203.1 GCA_017425765.1 Paraprevotella sp.
AGTGCAACAAGAACGGCATATCTGAATGCAGCAATAGTACTCGTTTCTCCGATTTCGGACGAGGTTTATTCTCTGCCATCACACTCAGGACTGCGCTAAAAACAAATAGGCATAGAATACCAACAGATAGTATTCCATGTCCATTCAATCGTATACCTTTATTATGATTTAATCGCGTTCTCATTTAATCCATCCGGGATACTGAAACTCACAATTTCTCCAATTTTCATTGATGCGCACATAGGTGGTGCGTTGTTTATCTCTGATCCACTGTTCTACTTTATCTTCTTTCTTTTTCGCCAACACCATGTCCTTAAGCACCTGGAAATCCTCGGTCATAGAGGCCTTGTGTGCTTTAATGCGCATCTTCAACTTCACAATGGCACATACCTCCTTTCCTTTTTCATTAATCATGGTGAAAGGTTTGGATATCTCACCCGTATTCATTCCCTCCACAACTCTTGCGATCTCTTGCGGTAAGTCCTGCATCTCGAATCGTGAAGTATGTTCCATATAGCCGGATGACCCTACCACATTATTCATCATTACACCCTTATTGTTACGCGAATTCTTGTCGTCCGAAAGATATTGGGCTCCCTCTTCAAATGAGAACTTACCTGCTCTAATCTCTTCGGCAATAGTGTCCAGACGACAAATAGCCTCATCTATATCTTCTTGTGCCAATTTAGGGCGTTTCAAGATGTGACGAACCTTAACTTTATCGCCTCTCTTGTCTATGAGTTGGATGATGTGAAAACCATATTCCGACTCTGCAATCTTGGATATTTTCTTTGGATCTGTAAGACTGAATGCCACATTGGCGAATGCTGGATCGAGTTCACCACGACCGGCATAATCCATTTCACCACCTCGGCGGGCTGTTCCCGGATCCTCAGAGTATAAGATTGCCAATGTAGAAAACGAAGTGTTTCCATTTGTAACACGCTCGGTGTACTCACGCAACTCTTCTTTTACACGATCTATTTCTTCCTGAGGGATACGCGGTTGCATGGTTATGATTTGCACCTCAACTTGTGTAGGGATCAACGGCAAACTATCTTCCGGCATATCCTTAAAATATCGGCGCACCTCTGCAGGGGTTATTTTCATTCCCTCTGTAAGTTTTTTGCGCATGGCCTCCACCCTTAGATAGTCGTAAAGTTGGTCATAAAGGTCCTCACGAATCTGTGTCATCGTCATGTTGCGATATTCCTCTAACTTCTCCTTTGAGCCAGCCATCATAACCCACTCGTTCAACTGCGACTCTACCTGTGCATTTACCATTGCTGATGTTACCTCCACACTATCGATGTCCGCTTGATGAAGAAAAAGTTTCTGCACCGCCAACTGCTCGGGCAGTACACAATAAGGATTGCCACTAACGCGATTGCTCATCATGCGAGCCTTCTCTACATCCGATCTTAAAATAGCCTCATCGCCAACCACCCAAACCACCTCGTCCACAATATTGCTTTGTGCGAACAAAGATATTTGCATCCCCACAAAAAGGAGCATCAATGTGCTTATGGCTTTAAGTTTCAATTTCATCTAGTTTATTTTTGAATCATCATAAATATAGCGACAACAGAAGTCGTTTTAATGCTTATTTACAGTTTCAAGAACATCCTTAAACACCTCTACACTATATTTTTCTCTAAGAGCCTTTACAAACTCTTGTTCCTTTAGGGTCTGATAGTCCGCAGTTACTGCACTACGCACATCATACCATTTTGCAGGACCTTTCTTCAACACTCGGCCGTACACACCGGGATACTTGAACGACATAGACTTTGTTTCAGGCTCTTTCCCCTCCTTCAATGCAAAGTAGTCTACATACGAATTTTCACCTTTCTTATATAATTTCTTCTCTACACGAATTTGCACAACCGAGTCGTTATTAAAAGCCTTTTTAAGTGTTTCCACCCACTTATCTTCGTCTACTCTACGGAGCAACTTCTTTACCTTCTTTACATCTTCAGCTTTCTTGCATTGGAACACTACACCATGAAAATGAGGAACATCCCATGCATATTTCTTCTTATTTTTTTTGAAATACTTTGCAATTCCAGCTTCATCCTTGGCAGCTTTATCCCACACCTCTCTTGTGCTTATCTCGAACAACAACAAACCGTCATAATATTCCTGAATCAAGTTCTTCAAATCAGAATCTTGAGCAGCAAATTTCTCGGCCTCTCGGTCCATAATTTGTTCTACCGAAAGTTTTCCTTCTGAGGCCTGCACCAATGAATCAAGTGTTTTGGCTGCTAACTTATCCTTCACACCACGTTGCTCCAAGAACTGCACAATGCGAGGTTTCAATTCCTCGTATGGTTCCACCTGCTTGCGGTCCTTCATCAATACGATATGGAATCCTACGGTTGAAAGGAAAGGCTCAGACATCTCACCTTTCTGCAATGAGTATGCTACATTCTCAAACTCCTTCAATGTTTGTTTCGGACCAATCCAACCCAAAGCACCACCACGCCTAGCCGACATTTTGTCGTCCGAGCATTGAATAGCTAGTTCCTCAAACGAGGCGCCACTTTTTAATGCTGCATATATAGAGTCGATACGAGCTTTTGCCGTAGCCAAGACCTCGGGCTTGGCTTGCTGGGGAACTAACACAAAAATGTGTGCAGGAAGCACCAACCCAGCAGGGCCGATGCTTTCTTTCATTTGAGTGTAATATGCTAAAGCTTCTGCATCCTCGTCAGCAGCATTTACCAAAAGAGGTCGAATTTGCTGATCGCGATACATACGGAATTCTTTTTGAAAAGAAGATAGTGTATCGTACTTCGCATCCTTGGCAGCCTCAACCTTTAGTTTATAATTTATAAAAAGGTCGACGTACTCTTCCAGATTTTTCTTATCCAGAACGCCCTCGGCATTATTCTTATTGAAATTATATTCAAATTCAGATCGAGTGATATCCTTACCGTTGATACGCATCAACACGGGGTCTGTTTGTGCCGCAACACAAAGAGTCACCGCAAGAAACAAACACGATAAAACTATTCTTTTCATATCCGATTCTACTTGTTTTTATTGTGGACGGCTATAGTTTGGTGCCTCGCTGGTGATGGTCACATCGTGTGGGTGACTCTCTTGAACACCAGCATTAGTGATGCGCACGAACTTAGCATTATGCAACTCCTCGATGGTATTGGCACCACAATAGCCCATACCGGAGCGCAAACCTCCAATCATCTGATAAATAACCTCTTGTACAGTTCCTTTGTAAGGTACACGACCAGCAATACCTTCTGGAACCAACTTTTTGGCATCCTTCACATTACCTTGGAAGTAGCGATCCTTTGAACCACATTCCATAGCTTCGAGAGAACCCATACCACGGTATGACTTAAACTTACGTCCATTAAAAATAATTGTCTCACCCGGAGATTCCTCAGTTCCGGCCACCAAAGAGCCGATCATTACACTATAACCACCTGCGGCAATAGCCTTAACCACGTCGCCAGAATAGCGCAAACCACCGTCGGCAATCAAAGGCACACCGGTGCCCTTCAATGCACTGGCCACGTCGTAAACGGCTGAAAGCTGAGGTACACCCACTCCGGCTACTACACGAGTGGTACAAATAGAACCCGGACCGATACCTACCTTAATACCATCTGCTCCGGCTTCAACCAACATGCGGGCAGCATCTCCTGTAGCCACATTACCCACAACGATGTCCACGTTAGGGAATGCCTTTTTGGCTTCCTTCAACTTTTCAATAACGAACTTAGAGTGCCCGTGTGCAGTGTCGATGATGATGGCATCTACACCAGCCTCTACCAAAGCCTTCATGCGCTCCAAAGTATCTACGGTTACACCCACACCTGCTGCTACACGCAAACGGCCTTTTGAATCCTTACAAGCCATAGGTTTGTCCTTAGCTTTGGTAATATCCTTGTAGGTAATCAAACCTATCAAATGACCGTCGTGATCTACAACGGGCAATTTCTCAATCTTGTTTTGTTGCAAGATTTCAGCAGCAGCACCAAGATCTGTTTTTTGGTCGGTTGTAACCAAATTTTCCGAAGTCATTACTTCGTCAATCAAGCGCTGCTCGTTCAATTCAAAACGTAGGTCGCGGTTGGTTACAATACCCACCAACTTATTCTCGTCGTCTACTACAGGAATACCGCCGATGTGATATTCGGCCATAAGAGCCAACGCATCAGCCACAGTAGAGCCACGTTTAATGGTTACAGGATCATAAATCATACCGTTTTCGGCACGCTTCACGATGGCCACCTGACGGGCTTGTTCTTCAATAGACATGTTTTTATGAATCACACCGATGCCTCCCTCACGTGCAATAGCAATGGCCATTGGCGCTTCGGTAACAGTATCCATAGCTGCCGTTACAAACGGAATCTTCAGCTCGATGTTACGAGAAAACTTGGTTGTCAACTCCACGGTACGTGGCAATACTTCTGAATAGGCCGGAACCAACAACACATCGTCGTAGGTCAAACCGTCCATTACAATTTTATCTGCAATAAATGATGCCATAGGGTATAGAATTTATTGCGTGCAAATATACATATTTTTCTCCATTCTATAGATGAATTTCACGTTTTTTTGTCATTAAAGGCATCGATGTAAAAAAGTATTTCTACGAAAAGGGTGAAAACAACCTTTTTACAGGGACTAAAGATGCTCATCTCGACTCACCCAAAAAGACACCGTGGTGTAGACGCAACAAGGCGTAGGCCTTGATAAATCTACACCACGGTGTAAGTACCCTCTACACGTACGTGTAAAAAAAGAAACATCCTGATGTACGTATTTGGGTTCTTACATCAGGATGTTATACACTATATATCAATAAGTTAGTTTGCCATTTCGGAAATAAACTTAATACGAACCAATCGAATATCTTCCTCGGTGTAGTCATCGCCCAATTCTGCAAGAGCCTCCTTCATATTGTCGGTCTCAGACTCACGGAAATATTCATATATATCCCACATATGGTCCTCGTCCATTACCTCCTCCAGATAATAGTCTATATTAAGTTTGGTACCGGAATAAACGATAGCCTCCATTTCGTCCAACAGCTCGGTAAATTCTATTCCCTTTACGGAAGCGAGGTCATCCAAATCCACCTGACGGTCGATACTTTGAATGATACTGACCTTAAGTTTCGATTTGTTGGCCACGGTGCGCACGCGCAAATCTGCCGGTCGGTCTATCTCGTTATCTTCACAATGGCGCTTAATCAATTCACAAAATTCCGCTCCGTAACGCTTGGCCTTTCCGGCACCTACGCCGGGGATATTCTGCAATTCATCTAACGTGATGGGATATACGGTGGACATTGCCTCTAAAGACGGATCTTGGAAAATCACATAAGGAGGCACTTCCAATTTCTTGGACATCTTCTTACGTAAATCTTTCAGCATAACATATAAGGTTGGATCCACGGCGCTCGTACCTTCGCCACCACGTGAAGAAACATCGCCTCCATCATCCTCAAAATCATTATTTTCGGTAATTAGGAAAGATACGGGTTTCTTCAAGAATTTCTTTCCCGCAGAGGTTACTTTCAAAAGGCCATAGTTTTCTACTTCCTTCTCCAAGTAACCGGCCAAAAGTGCCTGACGAATCACAGCATTCCACCACTTCTCATCCTGTTCGTCGCCCACAGCAAAATTCTCCAACTCATTGTGGCGGTGTGCCATAACCTCCTCCGACTCTTTGCCGATAAGGATATTGATGATGTAATCTGCCTTGAAGTTCTCCTTAACAGCTTGCACCACATTGATAAGCTTTACAAGGTCGTCTTTAGCCTCCACTTTCTTCTTGGGATGCAAACAGTTGTCGCAATTTCCACAATTGTCCACATCATAAGCTTCGCCAAAATAATGCAACAACAATTTACGACGACATACAGACGACTCGGCATAGGCTGCCGTTTCTTGTAACAACTGACGACCGATATCCTGTTCGGCAACCGGTTTCCCCTCCATAAACTTCTCTAGTTTCTGAAGGTCTTTATTCGTATAGAATGTTACACACAGTCCTTCACCGCCATCACGACCGGCACGACCTGTTTCTTGGTAATACCCCTCAAGACTTTTAGGGATGTCGCAGTGAATCACAAAGCGAACATCCGGTTTGTCAATACCCATCCCGAACGCTATTGTAGCAACAATAACGTCGATTTCTTCCATAATAAAGTCGTCTTGAGTTTGCGAACGCACTGCCGAATCCATGCCGGCATGATAGGCTCGTGCATTGATGTCGTTGGCTCGCAATATCTCAGCGAGTTCCTCCACACGCTTTCTACTCAAGCAGTACACAATACCGCTTTTGCCGGGGTGCTGCTTGATAAATTTGATTATATCCTTGTCAACATCCTTCGTCTTGCTACGTACTTCGTAATAGAGATTCGGACGGTTAAACGAGCTCTTGAATTCCACAGCGTCCACCATACCTAAATTCTTCTTGATATCGCCTCGCACCTTGTCGGTTGCGGTTGCGGTTAAAGCTATAAGTGGAGCTGCACCTATCTCGTTGATGATAGGACGAATTCTACGATACTCGGGACGGAAATCATGGCCCCATTCTGAAATACAATGAGCCTCATCAACTGCAT
>JAFOXE010000204.1 GCA_017425765.1 Paraprevotella sp.
AATACAAGGTGCATAAAAAATACCACGATAAATTCGCTAAAATCTTAACGCCCCAACAGGTGCTTATGGTGGTAAAACCACAAGGCTTCAACAATCCGAAGCCCATGATGCGTAAGAATGCGTACAAATGCTGCAAGATGCAAAAGGGGTCTAAGTGCTGCATCAAGCATAAGCAAGGATGTGCACCACGCAAATTTCATGCACCAAAGTGCGGAATGCCCAAATGTAAATAAAATCAGATAACAACTTATTTCAATAAAAGTCGGGAACGGGTAAAGCCTGTGTTCCGACTTTTATTTTATCCTCATTCCTTCGTTGCGTTCAAGTGTATAAGGTGGGTAGGTTCGGTGCGTGGTGTCAAAATGTATTTTTTTTGCATTTTTTTGTATTTCTTTTACGTAGAGGGTGATAAAATCCTTACCTTTGCATATTCAAATTTATTAACTAAAAACAAGAAATGCGTATGAAAATTTCTACATTATTGAAAAACATGATGTTGGCAGTGCTTTTGTTCGTAGCCGGTCAGGCTGCTGCACAAACGGTGCTGTTGTACGAAGACTTTGCTAAGTGTGCAGGCGACGATGCGAATCAAACTGCAATCACAGATGGTGTAATGGACGATTTCACCACTACCGCTGGATTCGTAGGCTCAAAGTGCTATGCCGGTGCCGGTATGGTTAAGTTGGGTACTTCAAGCAAGGCAGGTCAAATCACAACTCCTGCATTGGATTTGTCGGATGCATCAGCCACTTACACTTTGACATTCAAGGCTTGTGCATGGAAGGGCGATGCCACTTCTCTTTTGGTATCGGTCGACGATCAGGAAGCGGTAACCGTTGAGGGTTTGAGCAATGCAGCTGCTCCTTATGCCAACAACTTGAAGGAATTCTCTTTGCAGGTTAGCGGTACTTCTGCCTCTACCATCACTTTCGCTTCGCTTAAGGCATCAAAGGGACGTTTCTGGATTGACGACATCAAGGTAACCAAGTTGGCCGGTGGCGAAACTCCCGATCCAGCCGTGTCTACATCATCTGCAGTGGCGTTCCCAACTGTAAAGGTGGGTACCATTTTCACCAAGAGCATTGTATTGGATGCTACTGCATTGACAGCCGATTTGACTGTGGCTATTGAGGGCGAGGCATTCTCTTGCGCTACTCAAACTTTGAGCAAGGACGAGGCCAACGGTGCTTCTTTGGAAATCACGTTTGCTCCTGCTGCCGAGGGCGAATACACCGGCACATTGACCATCAGCGGTGGTGGCATTACCGAGAACATAGTAGTGGAATTGAGCGGTGCGGCTCAAATCTTGGAAGGCGAAGGCTCAAAGGAGAATCCGTACACCATCGACGATGTGGCCAAGTTGAACAATCCTGTGGTAAAAGGCTGGGTTAAGGGTTACATCGTGGGCTACGTGGTGAACTCAGGTGTTGCTGTGCTTAACGTAGACGAAGAAGAGCGTGTGGCTACCAACATCTTGATGTACAAGTCGGCAGAGGTGGGTGCAGACACAGCTAGCTGTGTTTCTATCCAATTGCCTTCCGGCATGGTACGTGCTGCATTGAACCTTTCTAACAATCCTGAGTTGTTGGGCAAGGAAGTTATGGTATACGGCTCATTGGAGGCTTACTATGGTTTCAACGGTGTGAAGTCGGTAACCGAATACGAATGGTTGACTGCACCTGCAGCCATCACATACACCAAGGCCACTAAGATCGAGAGCGGCAAGGGTTATGTAATCGGTGCGGTAATCGACGGCGAGGTTAAAATTGCTACTCCTATTTCTTCTGGTTCTTATGGTTATTTGAAGGTCGACAGCGCCGACGTAAACGGCAGCTCTTTCACACTAACCACAAAGGCTTACGAGTTTGTTTTCACAGCGGTGGAAGATGGCTACACCATCACCGATGCATTGGGCAAGATACTTTACTTGAAGGGTACCTACAACAGCTTCAACATTGCCACTGAGGCCACTTCAGGTCACGTTTGGGAGGTACTTGACAATGCCGATGGTAGCTTCGACATCTGCAACGTAGAAATGGAGAAGACCATTCAGTTCGATCCTCAATACAATTCATACGGGGCTTATGACGAACTTAAGGGTGTAATGCCTTACTTGTTCGAGGTGTCTAACGGTGTAGTAGACGGCATCGAAAGCGTTGAGGCCATCGACGAAAAGGCCGAGGTGGTAATCTACAACCTCAGCGGTCAAAAGGTAGGCAACAACCTTAGCGCGTTGAAGAGCGGTGTATATGTGGTAAAACGTGGCAACAAGGCTCAAACCGTGATTAAGTAAACAGCATCTGTTCTTTACCGAACGGAGTCGATAAATACAAACCCACCCGCAGAAACTTGTGCTTCTGCGGGTGGGTTCTTTGTGCCCATAGAGTGGGCAAGTGGGTGCAAAACGCTCGATAACCTCATTTATAAGGCTGCACTTGTGCGTTTCTTCCACAGAAAAACCTATCTTTGTGGCGAGTTTTAACCGATACAACACATTATGCACTTAGCGATACAGTTGCTACAGATATTTGGCGTGGTGATGGTGGGTTATTTTGCCACCAAGAGTGGAGCATGGAAGGTCGATATGAATCAAAAAATGTCGGCATTTGTGCTCAATGTCACGGCACCCATGCTCATCTTGTCGTCGGTAATGGGCGAGGGTTTGGTGTTTGAAACGCAAGAGGTGTTGCAACTGCTTTTGGTGGCTGTGTTGAACTATGTGGTGCTCATCGGGGGCAGCTATCTGGTAACGGCCGTGTGGCACCTCGACCCCAACCGCAAGGGTTTGCTCCGCTTCATGCTTTCGTTTGGCAATGTGTCGTTTGTGGGCTTCCCCATCACGATGGCTTTGTTTGGCCCACGTGCGGTATTCTATGCTGCGGTGCTCACCATTCCCTTCAACTTGTTGATTTTCACCATCGGACGCGAATTTGTGTCCGGAACGGGGAGTCTTCGCGCGGCCTTCCGGGCCGATAAGTTGCTTTCTCCCTGTGTGGTGGCTTCGTTGGTGGCGGTGATTTTGGCATTGTGTAAGGTGGAGAGCCCCGACGAATTGGGGCAATGGTTTCATCTGATTGGCGACATGACCATTCCCGGGGCACTCATCATCATCGGTTCTACGCTGAGCCAAATCCCTTTGCGTGCCATGGCGGGCAACCGCTTTGTCTACACCATGGCGTTCATACGTTTGTTGTGTGTGCCTATGTTGGTGCTCGTCTTGTTCCGCACCCTTGGTTTTGCTCCGATGGTTACCAACGTGGCTGCGGTGCTTACCGGAATGCCTGTGGCAGCCAACGGCATTATGTTTTGCCTCAAATACGGTGGCGACGACCGACTCATGGCACAAGGCATTTTTATCAGCACCTTACTTTCTATGTTCAGTGTACCGCTGCTCAACTACATTCTTTATCTTGTATAGCTCCTGTTTCTTGTGCTTTCTCTCTGCGGGGCAACTCTCTGTGCTTGCGCTAATTTCTAATTCTGTAGTTAATTATGGTTAAATGTGGTATTCGTATATACTCCGATTGTTGAATATTTACTATCTTTATAGTCGTGATTTAGGAGCGAAACCGCCGCGTCCTTCTATTTATTTCTATTGTGAGCTGCGTTCTCACTATCTCTTTGTAGGACCACACGAAAAATGTTTTACTATTAAGAAAATAGCACAATGAAAACAATTAAATTCTTAGGCACCATTCTGTGTGTCGTATTAGCATCTTTTGCAACCACATCATGCGGTGGCGACGACGAAACGGTAGTGATTATCCCCGAACAAGACACGAATCCGGTTCCCACGCCTACCCCTTCTCCTACAGCCGCCAAGAAGTTGATTAAGATTGTAGAAGAAGAGTATGAAGATGGAGGAACAAACAAAAATAGTACTACCTTTTTGTTCGATTACGACGAAGAGGGTCGTGTTAACTATGCTAAGATAAACGATAGCTATGGTTACACCTCTGTTGATGTGGCTTACGAGGAGGATGAAATAGAATATGGATATTCTGAAATTCATGTGGGGGGACCTAGTTATTATGGAGAAGTGAGCATGAGAGTGTCGGAAGGAAAAATTATTTATGCCGTGGACGACAACGGAACTGCGATGACAAATTATAATTTCAGCTATAACTCGAAAGGGCGTATTGACCAGTTTAGCTGGAATGCTTTCAGTTGGGGTGAAAGCACTTCGTTCACATGGTCGGGCGACAAGTTGGTGCGTTCACATGGAGGTGATGCTGCAGCGGGTGAGGGTGAAGTATTAGCTTTCAAATACAGCGGTAAAACATGTAAGGCGTTCAACCCCATGCTCTTGATTTGCTATCAAGATGCCCTTGATCACTTCTTGCCTCTTATCGCACAGCCCGAATGGATTGGGGCCAAAACCACTCAATTGTTCGACTCTTACACGGAAGAAGACGAAACTTGCACTCTTACTTATACCATGGACGCAGCGGGTTACGTAAAGAAGTGCACCACCGTATGGTACGATTACGATGGATCGATTGATGAACGCGATGTGTACACATTTACTTGGGAATAAAAAGAATCTCTCAATATCTTAATTAACAAAGCCCCCTTGTATCGCTCTCGTTAGCCTTGCAAGGGGGCTTTGTTCTGAGCATCTGTCCCCAAAACACACCGTCGTGTGAGGGGTCTTCACACGCTCGCCTCGTGACGTCGAGGCGAGCGTGTAGTGTATGTTCACATCTGCGTGTGTTTTGGCGGCAGACTTCGGATGTGCGTGTCTTCTGCGTAGGTGCGGCCCGATGCAAATCGAAAGGCCGGTTGCATTCTGCCGAATTGCGAACACAAAAAAACACCGAGGATGTACCCTGTCTGACGCACTTTTCTTAACTTTGCAATCGAAACAGAAAGTAATGTTTGTTTAGTATTTGTTCTATAGCCTTCAACTGCTTATGAAGTATATTGCAACGGTTATTTTGGTATTTATGACGGTGTCGCTCGTAGTCAGCGGCGTTCTTTTGTGGAAACGTCGCAGAGAAACGGGCGATTATTCTCGCGTCATCTGGGCGGTGTTCAGTTGGTTGTCGGCCCTCTTTGCCCTTACATTTACGATGCGCACATGGACGCAAACCACGGTCACCGACGGAGCGTTCTTTGAGCCAGAACACACGTTTGTGCCCATTCTTATACAGATGACTTATTTTTTCTATCCGCTCGAGGTTATCAGGCCCTCCGTCAGCAAAAGCAGGGTGTATGCAGCATTGTTCGCGCCCTTGCTCTTGTTGGTGTTTACGGGCATGTGTGCAGGCATCGAATACACCCCCATATACTCGTACAACGATTTATGGAGGCATATCGGAGAGTTCAATGTGTGGTTTCGCTTGTTGGCTCTTGTGGTGATGTTGTTTTACAGCTTTTCTCTTTTTCTTGTGCCCTACGATTGGCGAAAGAGCAGTGCCGACAAGAAGTTCATCACCTTGTATTCTTCCGGATTTTGCCTGATAGGACTGCTTCATTTTGGCATACAGATGTCGCATGCGTATGGGCTGGTGCTTGCGCATCAGTTGGCATGGATATCTTTCTTCTTGTCGGTGGCTTGGTACGAGTTGAAAGAGCGCTTGCTCGTGCCAAAGGAAGCACCGAATTCGGGAGCAATGCAGAACAGCGAAGCAGCCGGCGACGGACTTTGGGGGCATATCGTCTTCTTGTTGGACAACAGTGAAAAGTGGAGAGATCCGAATTTAAGTCTGAATAATTTGGCAGAGTTGTTGGGCTCTAACCGTACGTACGTGGGAGAGGCATTCAAACGAAATACGCAGATGACTTTCGTCGAGTATCTTACAAAACGACGCATCGACTACGTTGCAAACAAACTGCGAAGTAACCCAACAACCGACATTCAGCAACTGTTCAACTATGTGGGATATCGACAGCGCTCCACGGCATGGCGAAATTTCCAAAAGGTTACTGGAGTAACCCCGGCTGAATTCATGGAGAGCCTGAAATAAAAAAATCGCCTGTTTTATCGATAAAAGCAGGCGATTTCTCTTTTTTTGTAAAAATGCAATAGGTTTTTTGTAAAAATGCAACACCGATAAATTCCCCATATCCTTGCCTCTGCCTACCTTTGCATTACAAATTTATAGTGAGATATGGGAATCATAAAATCCACTTTCAACAAATGGCAGCACACCAACCTGATGCTGCGCATCCTTGCCGGAGTTATAATAGGTGCAGTGCTGGCACTCACTGTGCCGGCCATAGAGGTCGTGTCCATGTTGGGTAACCTCTTTGTGGGGGCGCTCAAGGCAATGGCACCCGTATTGGTGGCGGTGCTCGTTACTTCTTCGGTGGCTACGGCACGTGCCGGATTGGGCAGTCGTTTCCGCACCATCATTAGCCTCTATATACTCACCACGCTCATGGCAGCAGTGGTGGCGGTGGTGGCCAGTTTCTTGTTTCCGGTGCAAATCGCTTTGGCGGATGTGTCGGCAGCTGCAACCAGCACACCGGGGGCATTGGACGATGTGTTTGGCACCATAGTGGGCGAGGTAATGAGCAATCCAGTTACGGCTATAGCCAAAGCAAACTATCTGGGCGTGCTCTTTTGGGCAGCCGTAATTGGTTTGGCACTCAAAACAGTGGCAAGCGAGCAAACCATTGCCGGACTGCGACAGTGGGCGGATGCCGTGTCGAAGGTGGTGGCATGGATTATTCAGTTTGCACCATTCGGAATCCTCGGTTTAGTGTACACCACCGTGTCGCAAAGCGGACTCGAGATATTTACCACCTACGGCAAGCTGCTCTTGCTTCTTGTGGGATGTATGCTGATGGTGGCGTTTGTACTCAATCCATTGATTGTGGGGTGTATGCTGCATCGCAATCCTTATCCGTTGTTGTGGCGATGCTTGAAGGGGAGCGCCGTGAGCGCCTTCTTCACCCGTTCGTCGGCAGCCAACATTCCGGTCAATATGACTTTGTGCAAGCGTATAGGGGTAGACGAGGATTTTTACTCGGTAAGTATTCCTTTGGGTAGCACCATCAACATGGATGGTGCTGCGGTTACCATTACGGTAATGACCTTAGCCACTTGTCACACATTGGGCATTGTTCCGTCGTTGGGAGGGGCCCTGTTGCTCAGCATTGTTGCAACCCTGGCGGCGTGTGGCGCTTCGGGAGTGGCAGGAGGATCGCTATTGCTGATACCTATGGCGTGCTCGCTCTTCGGCATCGGAAGCGATGTGGCCATGCAGGTGGTGGCGGTTGGATTCATCATAGGGGTGGTGCAGGATTCGGTGGAAACGGCACTTAACTCCAGCAGCGATGCGTTCTTTACCATCGCTACCGATTGGCGCGACCGACAAAAACGTGGAGAGAAAATAAAAAAACTGTAACACATAAATACATTTACAACAATGAAAACTTTTAGATTTTTTGGAATGGCCCTCGTGGCAGTAATGCTCGGATTGGCTATGAGCAGTTGCGATAGCGACGACGAAGATTATCAATTTACTTATGAAAATCCTTATAAGGATTATGCTCAACTAATCGTGGGTAAGTGGTTTTGTTTTACACCCGAATCAAGCATATTTATGAATTATCAGGCTGACGGATCTTTTTATCAGGTAGGCTATGGCGCTAAAAATGGTTGGAGAGAGCGTATAGGAACATACGAAATCAATGAAAATATCGTAAACGGTATTATTACAAATATGGATAATACACCTGATGTGATAGAGATTGTTGAACTTAGTGAAGACAAGTTTGTACTTAAAACAAAAGGCTCTAGCGTTCATACAAGCTACCGAGTTCAAGAACAATTCGATATTACCGGTAAATATGCTTACTTGAACTCAGTAGTTAGAGTTGCTGCAAAAGAAGGCAAAACCGAAATGCAACTTCCCGAAGGAATCACCATCGGGGGCATGAACTCAATCTCGGTAGAAGCAATGAACGGTGGACGAATCATTGAGCAAATGAAGGAGTTCTTTGCTGATGCAACCTTTTCTGCCGACGGTAAGTTGACCCATACAATGGACGGCGAATCTAAAGTAAAGAACTACACCCTTGAGGGCAACAACCTTACATTCGACCTTTACGAAGGTGGTGCGTACAAGGTAAACGCTACAACATTCCCTGATGAGGATGGCGACCGTCTCTTTATCATCATTCCTAAGCAGGCTGCTTGGTTGGGTGGTATGGTAGAACTTGTAGAGAAGGAGAACGAGGGCTTGACACTCGATGCCGCACAGATTGCCGCACTCGAGAAGGAGTTTATGGAGACTTTCGAGACGTTCACCGTAATCTTGAGCTTGAGCAAGAAATAACTAAACACAAAATAAATCAACCGGTGCGTGTTGGGAGCAACTTAGTCCCAGCACGCACTTTTTTTATGTATTCACCCCGAGAAACACCACTCGTAAGGTCTAACTCCTTTTCTCTGCCATTGCCAGGCCAAATATGAACTTTTTTCACCTTGGAAAAGCCCAGATTCGCCCCTTACATGCCCGTGTCCTTCCCGCCCAATTCAATTTCATCCCCTTTTACCCTTCCATTTCAAGCCCACACATTCCCCCAAACCTCCTTTTTTACTTTCCAACTCC
>JAFOXE010000205.1 GCA_017425765.1 Paraprevotella sp.
CGAGTTCGAGCCTCGTTTTCCGCTCTAAAGAGAATATCTTACTTCAGCGCTTGCCCAGGTGGCGGAATGGTAGACGCGCTCGTTTCAGGTGCGAGTGTTGAAAGACGTGCAAGTTCGAGTCTTGTTCTGGGCACGACGAAAATAGTAAGGTAAACCCTAGACTGGAGGAATGGCGGAATTGGTAGACGCGCTACTTTGAGGGGGTAGTGACAGTTATGTCGTGTGAGTTCGAGTCTCATTTCCTTCACCAGTTTATTTTGCGGAAATAGCTCAGTTGGTAGAGCATAACCTTGCCAAGGTTAGGGTCGCGAGTTCGAGCCTCGTTTTCCGCTCATAAAGAGAGAGAATCAAGCATTTATAGCTGGTTCTCTCTTTTGTTTTATACCCTATGCACCACAGCAATCAGCAATAAATAAAAAAGGATGTGCATGCCACATCCTTTTCATGCATCTATCAGTTGACTATCTTGAATCTAGCGAACTTCAGCAATAACTGCTTTTCTCCTGCATTACGAAATTTCACTGTCGCCTTGCAATTATCGCCCACACCAACCACATCTATCACCTCGCCTACTCCAAAGCGTTCATGTTCAATCACATGGCCCACTTGCAACGCACCCGCCGACGGGGAGGCAGCCGGACGCGAAGGACAGATGCTCGATACTTTCTTGAGCGTGCGTGTAGGCTGTACTGGAGGTATAATCTGCACTCTCGGACGTTCCGGACGTTCTTGCGTCATACTCGAACGAGGTATAAAGGTGGTATTCGAACCAAATGGAGAACCCGCCGAGCGGAAACGGTTCGCAGCCTCGTCTACCCTACTTGCCACGCGTTCGCCTTGCGGCAAATCCAGATAACAAGCATCGATATCCTTCAAGAATCGGCTAGGATTACTGAACTCGGTCTTGCCAAACTTATAGCGGCTTTTCGCGAAAGACAAATAACAATGCTCCTCGGCACGAGTAATGGCTACATAGAACAAACGGCGCTCTTCTTCCAAACCTCGTACGGAATCCATAGACATGGCGCTAGGAAACAAGTTTTCTTCCAATCCTACCACAAATACATTCTTGAATTCCAATCCCTTGGCAGAGTGAATAGTCATCAGTGTAATCTTGGCACCTTCTCCTTCTTTTTCATTATCTTGGTCCGTCAGCAAAGAAACTTCAGCCAAATAGTCGGTAAGTGCAACATGCTCATTACCCTCTTCCCGACGGGTGGCACAGAAGTCGTGCATCCCGTTAATGAGTTCCTCGATATTCTCCTGACGGCTCAAATTTTCAGGAGTGCGGTCCTGATAGATATCGTTCATGATACCTGACTGACGCACGATAGTGCTACCTACCTCCGCAGCATCCTTTTCCACGGCATCCTTAATGAACATCTCCACAAGTTCTCGGAAACCTTGTAGCTTGACATGCGTACCTTTATTAATGTTCAGACCATAAGCCAAGGGCTCACCAATCACTTTCCAAAGGCTCACCCCATTCAACACAGCCGCTTCGACAATTTTGTTCAGTGTCGTGTCGCCAATGCCTCTAGCCGGGTAATTAATAACACGCTTAAAGGCTTCTTCATCATTAGGGTTCACCGCCAAACGGAAATAAGCAATTACGTCCTTGATTTCCTTACGTTGATAAAACGACAATCCTCCATAAATCTTATACGGAAGACTACGCTTACGAAGAGCCTCCTCAAAAATACGGCTTTGGGCATTGGTACGGTAAAGTACGGCAAAATCATTGTAGGAATAGTTTTCCCGATATCGAAGTTGGGAAATCTTGTTGGCCACGATTTCTCCTTCTTCCACATCACTATACGCATGGAACACTTCAATTGGCTCTCCTTTTGACTTTTCTGAATACACAGACTTTCGGATCTGTTCGTGGTTCTTTTCAATCAAACTATTGGCCGCCTGCACGATAGTTTGCGTAGAACGATAATTCTGTTCGAGTTTGAAAAGTTTTGCTCCTTTATATACTTGGGTAAACTTCAGGATATTCTCGATGTTCGCTCCCCGGAAGGAATAGATGCTCTGTGCATCATCGCCCACCACACAAACCTTTTGGTTCTCCTTTGTAAGTTGGAGTACGATGCTATGCTGGGCAAAGTTCGTGTCCTGATACTCATCCACCAACACATATCGGAACTGCATAGCATACTTCTCGCGAATGTGCGGAAAATCGCGGAACAAAATATAGGTATAAACCAGCAAATCATCAAAGTCCATGGCATCACTCTGACGGCAACGCTCCCAATACTTGCGGTAAATTTCGTGGGTAGCCGGCACCTTAGCATCTCTATCAGCCTTGATTACTTCAGGATTCGAAGCATACGCATCCGGCAACACCAAATGGTTCTTAGCATTGCTAATGCGGCTCTGGATGCTGCCCGGCTTGTAGGTTTTGTCATCAAGTTGCATTTCCTTGATAATACTCTTGATCAAGTTCTTGGAGTCCGAAGCGTCATAAATGGTAAAATTGGACGAAAAACCGATAGTTTGCGCCTCAACACGGAGAATACGCGAGAAAATGGAATGGAAAGTCCCCATCCACAAATAGCGAGCCCGCTCCCCCACCTGACGACTGATACGATCCTTCATTTCCCTGGCTGCTTTATTCGTAAAAGTCAGCGCCAAGATGTTCCAAGGATCATATCCCTCGTTCATCAAATAAGCAATCTTATAGGTAAGTACACGAGTCTTTCCCGAGCCTGCACCGGCTATCACCAACGAAGGTCCTTCATTATATAGGACAGCCGCCCGTTGGCTTTCATTCAATTCATCCAAAAAATCGTTCACCATAATCTTCTTTTCATTCAAGACAACAAAGATAGGAAAAATAAAAAGGGAAGCGAACATTTTGAAACCGAATAATGTTATATGATAAAACGAAACCAAAATCAGAGATTGAAAAGTCCTGAAAAAAACAGATATAAACCATCTCTTCATCGCTTATATGAATTATTTTGTGTCGGGTTTGCCTATAATATAGGTAACTCGACATTTTTTTGTAC
>JAFOXE010000206.1 GCA_017425765.1 Paraprevotella sp.
AAGATATCCTGGGGCTCTTCAAATCTAGGGTTGTCGCTAGTGAGTATCACTCGGTTACTGTGTTTCACGGCCTCTTGCGCCATTAATGGGCGTTTACCTTTATCTCTGTTGCCACCTGCTCCGCAAACAGTGATGATTTGATGTTGTCCTTTTGTTATTTCTTCAATGGTTTCCAATACATTGGTTAGTGCATCGGGAGTATGGGCGTAGTCTACCACTACAGTAACTTTCTCTCGTGATTGGATGGTTTCAAAACGTCCGTTTACGGGTTGCATGGTACTCATAACAATAAGCACATCACTACTTGGCTTTCCTAAAACTGTGGCAGCAGCATATACCGCTGCCAAATTGGATACATTGAATCTACCCACAAACGGGACACTTACTTCTTGGCCATTTATTTCTAGGAGCATTCCTTCAAGACTCTCTTCTTGTATATGTGCGGTGAAATCAGCCATTTTTTGTTGGGAGTACGTATATACCTTTGCTTTTGTGTTTTGTACCATAAATATTCCGTTTCGGTCGTCGGCATTGGTTATGACAAAGGCGTCTTTAGGTAATAGATCAAAAAAAGTCTTTTTGGCATCGCGGTAGTTCTCTACGGTTTTGTGGTAGTCTAAATGGTCGCGTGTTAGATTCGTAAATATACCACCTGCGAATCTTAGTCCTCCAATCCGTTTCTGTGCTACGGAGTGCGAGCTAACCTCCATGAATGCATATTTACAACCCTCGTCAGCCATACGGCCCAGTAGTCTATTTAAAGTGATGGGGTCGGGTGTGGTATGTTCGGTAGGTAGTGCTTCTCCGTTGATATAGTTGCATACAGTGGAACATAGGCCGCATTTGTAACCAAACTTACGGAAGACCATATATAATAAGGTGGCAATTGTAGTTTTCCCATTCGTTCCGGTTACACCGATAAGTTGAAGCTTTTCGGTAGGGTTGTCGTAGAAGGTAGTGGCTATTTGTCCTACAATATCTTCCGAATTCTTTACTTGTACATAGGTGATGCTATCATTGATGTCTTGAGGTATATCCTCACAAATGATCGATTTTGCTCCTTTCTTTATGGCTTGGTCAATGTATTGATGACCATCGGTTTGAGTTCCTTTTAGGGCGATAAACAGATGCCCTTCTGCTACTTGTCGTGAATCAATATTGATTTCCACGACTTCCGTAATTGGATTACCTATGATTTGTAATGTAGGTATCTTCTCTATTAGTTTTTTTAGGATCATCATTACACCTTATTATATATAGTTATTTCTTTTGTAATTCAAGTTGTATGGTTTGCCCGGCTTTTATAGGCTCGTTAGCTGCCGGATATTGGTTTTTTACGATTCCTGTACCTCTTAGTTTAGCTTTTAGTCCGCAACTGCGTAGTAAATACACCGCATCTCGAGCACCCATACTACGTACGTCTGGAATTCGGTCGGTGGGCACATCTATTTGTGACACAGAAAGTTTTTTACTATTGTTCTGCACCTTACACCATACTGAATGTGGGCTTATGGTATCGCTTTGCTCTTTGGCGTCGTAGTCTATATTTATGGATTCTAATGTATTTCGAAGTGCGTGAAAATTTCCATGAAGTACTGTTGGGATAAGCACCGAGCTTGTGTCGTTGGCCTCTTCCACATCGCGGAACACTCCTTGTGTCATGATGCTTTGCGATATTTCGCTGAATACAGGACCGCATTGCCCACCACCGGAAGCAGGGAGTCCTTTCTTCTTGATGGTAACGATGCAACTATATTGTGGGTCGTCGGAGGGGAAGTAGCCACAGAAACTTACAAGATAGTTCATTACACCAGATCTGTAGCCACCTGCACCTTGGGCAACTTGGGCTGTTCCGGTTTTTCCGCTTACCTTAAACATTTTGTTTCCGGCTTTTTTGCCTAGGCCTTTGCTTACCACCATTTCCAATATTTCTTGAATATCTTTCAGTGTTTTATCCGAACAGATACGTTCTTTGATTACTTCTACCGGGAACTCACGTACGATTTCTCCGTTTTTCATCTCAGCACGAACAAAGCGTGGACGCACCATCTTTCCGTTGTTAGCAATAGCATTGTAGAAGGTTAGTGTATTGATGGGTGGAACTTGGGTTTCGTATCCAATGCTCATCCAGGCCAACGCCGTTTTACTCCAATTTGCAGAATTTTTCTGCAAGCGGCGTATGCGTGAATTTGCACTACCTACTAGTGGTACTCCAAGAGGTATGCCCATTCCCTCTCGGTATAATCCGTCTACATATTTTTCTGGGTGCTCGTAGTAGTTTTCATCAATAATGCGACTCACGCCGATGTTAGATGAATACATCAGTATTTCAGGCACGCTTATTTTCCCATATCCTCCGCGACGCCAATTGTGGTCTTTCATCGTTCTACCATGCATTAACCACTGTCCGTTTCCGGTTTGAATGGAGTCGTATTTGGTTATTTTACCATCTTCTAAAGCCACCATAATGGACGCTGTTTTGAAGGTGGAGCCCGGTTCCATAAGTGATGAAACCGCATGATTCACTTTTTCTCGATATGTTCCATCGGGGAATCGGTCAAGGTTTACTATGGCCTTTATGTCACCGGTTTTTACTTCCATTACCACTGCTACTCCTACATCACCACCAACCTCTTTTAGTTTGTTGCGAAGTGCTTTTTCTGCCACATCTTGCATTCTTACGTCAATAGTGGTTAGGATATCGTTACCGTTCACCGGTGGAACATCCACTATACTAAGCCATTTGTCGCGAACCTTAGTGCGGTGCGACTTACCGGGTTGACCTCGCAGAATAGAATCATACGACAATTCCAATCCAAAGCGAGCCGAATCTTTGCTTGCATAAATAGCTCCCAGGGTGCGTGAGGCTAAAGACCCGAAGGGTTTTTTTCGTTGTGGGTGGATGGTATGATGAAATCCACTGCGATAGGCTCTTTCCTTGAAGAGTGGTAACTCCTTGCATTCTTTATATTGAATGTAGCTAATGCGTCCGTTGTAGATTTCCCAATGTCGACTTCTCTTTTTTCTTCCTTCTTCTAGTCTTTTCTTGAACCATGTGGCTCTTTTGTCCGGGAAGATGCGTTGTAGTCCGATACAGATGCTATCCAAGTCGTGTCTATATGCGCTGTCGCGCCAAGCTTGCATTTTCTTCATGGCAAGGGTATCTTTATCTACTACCCTGAAGTCCATGAAAATCTTGTATTCGGGTAAGGAGCTTGCCATAACCTGACCATCGGATGAAAGTATATTTCCTCTGTGCGGTCGGATGGGTACGTTTTCGCGGACAAATAGTTGGCTCACCTCTTCCCAATACCAAGCTCTTACCATCATAAGGTAAGCTGCATTACCGATGATGTATAAGCCACCTAGGCTTAACACAACGATAACGAAGAAGTATCGCGGCATTATTTTCTTGCTGTCGAAATTCATTCTTTGCGTGGTATTTTAATAATGTAAGCAGGTTCTTTAGATAGTCTCAGTGTGGTATCTCCTTTTTGTTTAAGTAAATCCTCGATGTGGCTTTGGCGTGTTCTCTCAGTCAATTCACTTGAACGTGTCAAAGAGCGGTGTTTCATATCTTGCAATTCCACCTTCAGGCGCTCTATGTCAATAAGTTCTTGTTCGGCTGAGTATCGGTTGGTGATGTAAATGATTGAAAACACGGAGCACAACACAATAAGAGGCATTTGCTGTTTTACCCATTTAGCCGTAAGAATGTCACCACCTAGAATTTCGCGCAAGGTGAGGTTGGGGCGTTGCTCCACTTCCTCGTTTCGCGTAAATTCTGTTACGGCATCCATACCGTTCCCTTCGTTGGCCGGTTTGTTTGAGCCGTTACCCTGGGGATTGGTGTTGTGCGGATGGGATGTTTCATCCGAGAACTTTTGTTCGTCGGCATCCGGTGATATGATTAGTTTTTCTTTCATGCCTTATAGGCTAAGAGTTGTATGGATTTTATTTTTTACTTCTTTTCTCAGCAATACGTAGTTTGGCGCTTCGGCTTCTGGGGTTGGAGGCCTGTTCTTTGTCGGTAGGGATGATTACCTTGTTGTTTATCGGCTTCAAAGGAGCAGTGATTCTTCCGAAGAAATCTTGTTCTATACGTCCCTCAATATTTCCGGTCTTTATCAGATTTTTTACGATGCGGTCTTCTAGCGAATGGTAGGTGAGCACTGAAAGGCGTCCTCCTTCAGAAAGCAGTTCTGTAGCAGCATTTAACATGTCTTTTAAGGCTTCCATCTCGTGATTTACCTCTATACGTAAGGCTTGAAAAACCTTTGCAATTTCTTTCTTCTCGCGTTCTCTTCCGAACAATGGGCGAATGATTTCCAACAAATCTTCCGTATTTACAAATGGAGCGTTCTGTCGATGTTTTTCGATCACAGATGCCAACTTGTTTCCATTTTTAAGTTCGCCGTATAGGTAAAAAAGTTGAGCCAAGCGTTCTTTGTCGTACGTGTTTAGGATGTCTGCTGCGGTTTGTCCGGCACGTTGATTCATTCGCATGTCCAATTTGGCGTCGAAACGGAAAGAAAATCCGCGTTCTTCGGCATCAAAATGGTGGCTTGAAACCCCTAAATCCGCCAATAGTCCGTCTATTTTCTCTATGCCGTGGTAGCGCATCCAATTCTTTAGGTAACGGAAATTGCTTCTTACGAATACAAATCGATCGTTATTTATGCGATTGGCTTCGGCGTCAGCATCTTGGTCAAAACTGAAGAGCTTGCCTTTTGGGCCTAAACGACGCATGATTTCTCGACTATGTCCGCCTCCGCCGAAAGTTACGTCAACATACACGCCATCGGGGCGAATGTTTAGTCCATCTACGGTTTCGGTCAACAATACGGGTATGTGATAAACGTTCTCGCTCATGGTTGTTCATTCATAAATGCTTCTAAGTCGTCGCCTAATGTTTCGTTTTCTGCCAACATTCGTTGGGCAGCATCAAGAGCCCAAACTTCAATTGTGTTATCCACACCGATAAAGCGTACTTCGTTTTGTATGCCGGCCATGGCTAGATAGCGTTTCGGCACTAGGAAACGGCCGTTGGCATCAAGGGTTACTGTTTCGGAGTCGGCTACGAATCGTCGTAACATATCGCGGCCGCGTCGGTCGAACATTCCGGCACGCTCTGCTAGGGCGTCCACTTGTTTGTTCCATACACTCTCAGGGTATAACACCAGGCACGATTGGAATACATCGCGGCGCAGGATGAGACGCTCCTCGCTCTCTTCTTGTAGAATTCGGCGGAAGGTGGCGGGCAGAAACAAGCGTCCTTTGGCGTCGGTTTTAGCATCTATGTTTCCTGTAAATCGCATGGTTTTATACCTTATATATACTTTTAGGCTTCAAAGATAGCGAATTCCCCACAATTCCCCACTATAAACCACCAAATATTTTTTACAAAAATTTGTTCTAGTTTTAATGTGTTGTAGATGTTTGAAAATGAGTATTTTTATTTTTGTTCGATTATGTGGGGAAAAAGTGAAAAAATAACGTATATTTGCTTACGGAAATCAGCGATAGAATGCCATGAAACGAGCTTTTCTTCTTATTGTGTGGTGCGGTATGGTACAAATGTTGTGTGCACAAGATGTCGACACCCGTCCCACGGTACGGTTGGAAACATCCGCCGGTGTCATTCGTGTAGTGCTTTTCGACGAAACGCCTTTGCACCGCGAGAACTTTTTGCGATTGACTAAAAGCGGATTCTATGATGGCACGTTGTTTCATCGTGTGATACGTGATTTTATGATACAAGGGGGAGATCCTGATTCTCGCGGTGCGGCACCGGGTGTGTCTTTGGGGAATGGTGGGCCCGGATATGATCTTCCGGCCGAGATATGTTTCCCTGATTTATATCATTGGCGTGGAGTGTTGGCTATGGCGCGCGAAGGGGACGAGATAAATCCAGAACGTAGAAGTAGCGGCTCGCAGTTTTATATCGTGTGGGGAAAGAAAACAGATGAACAGACAGTGCGAAGAATTTGTGCAGCTCGATTTAATGATACGGGTGTGAAGACACCGCGGCATGTACGCGAAAGTTACGAACGCACAGCCGGTTGTCCGCATTTGGATGGCGCTTATACAATTTTTGGAGAGGTGATAGATGGTTTGAATGTGGTGAAAAAGATTCAAAAGATGAAAACAGATTCGTTGGATCGTCCACTTCATGATGTGTTACTTATTAGGGCTGTCGTAGAGCAATAAATATCGATTTCATCGTGTGTTTATTGTGTTCTTTTGCTTTTTTGCTCGAGCGTTTCCAAGATGGTTTAGAAATGTATAATATGGGTTTTCGCTATAAACGGATGGTATTTCCATACACTATCTTTCTCTTCTCCCTATATTTATTTAAGGTGAAAAGGGTCTTCCTTTTCCTCTTTTTATGTACCTTTGCGCCGACATCTGGATGATGTGGAAATTAAATGTAAATATAAAGATGAAAAAAATCTTATTGTGGGTGGGTGCTTTGTTGGGTGTATGCATGACTTCATGTATACAGGATGAGGCGCCCAATGCCGAGTGTGATATTCTTTCGTGTAAGGTTACATTATCGGATGTGAGCCAATTGTTTTTCTCGGTTAATGATGCAGTAAAGACAATATCGGCTACCGATAGTGTGATTACGTTTGCCATTCGCGAAAATGCTGATTTAACAAACATTCCGGTACGCTTTGAATTAACCGATGGGGCCACTCTCCGATTGTTAGGTAATGAGTATATGACTGC
>JAFOXE010000207.1 GCA_017425765.1 Paraprevotella sp.
ATAGCCATTATCGCCCACGTCGACCATGGTAAGACTACCTTAGTCGACAAAATGTTGTTAGCCGGAAACTTGTTCCGCGAAAACCAACAAAAAGGCGAACTCATGTTGGACAACAACGAGTTGGAACGCGAAAGAGGTATCACTATCTTATCAAAAAACGTATCCATAAACTATCGCGACACCAAAATCAACATCATCGATACTCCGGGTCACTCCGACTTTGGTGGTGAGGTGGAACGTGTGTTGAATATGGCCGATGGATGCATCCTTTTGGTGGATGCTTTTGAGGGTCCCATGCCACAAACACGATTCGTTTTGCAAAAAGCCTTGGAGATTGGTCTGAAGCCCGTAGTGGTGGTAAATAAAGTGGATAAGCCCAACTGTCGCCCGGAAGAGGTATACGAAATGGTTTTCGACTTGATGTGCGACCTAGACGCTACAGAAGAACAATTAGACTTCCCCGTGGTATATGGTTCGGCAAAGAACAATTGGATGGGCAGCGACTGGAGCAAGCCCACCGATAACATCCTATATCTGCTCGACACCATATTAGAACATATACCCGCACCGGAACAACTTGAGGGTACCCCGCAAATGCTCATCACTTCATTGGATTATTCTAATTACACCGGCCGTATCGCTGTGGGACGCGTACATCGCGGAACATTGAAGGAAGGCATGAACATTACCATCTGCCATCGCGACGGTTCTAAGGAAAAGACCAAGATTAAAGAGCTTCACACGTTCACCGGAATGGGACGTATGAAGACCGAAACAGTGTCGTCGGGCGATATTTGCGCTCTTGTAGGATTGGAAAACTTTGAGATTGGCGACACCATTTGCGACTACGAAAATCCCGAGCCACTGCCCACTATATCCATCGACGAACCTACAATGAGCATGCTTTTTGCCATCAACGATTCGCCATTCTTTGGTAAAGAGGGTAAATTCTGTACCAGTCGTCACATCAACGACCGCCTGCAAAAAGAACTTGAAAAGAACCTAGCCTTGCGCGTAGAGTTCCAAGAGGGATATACCGACCGTTGGATTGTGTCAGGGCGCGGAGTACTGCATCTATCGGTATTGATTGAGACCATGCGTCGCGAAGGATACGAACTTCAAGTGGGACAACCCCAAGTAATCTACAAGGAAATCGACGGCGTAAAGTGCGAACCTATTGAGGAACTCACCATTAACGTACCGGAAGAGTTCTCAAGTAAAATGATCGACATGGTTACACGTCGTAAGGGCGAAATGACATCAATGGAAACACAAGGCGAGCGCGTGAACATCGAATTCAACATCCCCTCACGAGGCATCATCGGATTGCGCACCAACGTACTCACTGCTAGCCAAGGCGAGGCCATCATGGCTCACCGCTTCAAAGAATACCAACCGTTTAAGGGCGAAATTATGCGACGCACCAACGGTTCCATGATTGCACTCGAAAGCGGTACCGCTTTTGCCTACGCTATCAACAACCTGCAAGACCGCGGTAAGTTCTTCATCGAACCGCAAGATGCTGTGTATGCAGGACAAGTAGTGGGCGAACACGTGCACGACAATGATTTGGTGATTAACGTAACAAAGAGCAAGCAGCTCACCAACATGCGTGCGTCGGGTTCCGACGAAAAAGCACGCATCGTACCGGCCACCTTATTCTCGCTTGAGGAAGCATTGGAATACATCAAGGCCGACGAGTATGTAGAGGTTACGCCTAAAAACATGCGTATGCGTAAAATCATCCTCGACCACTTGGAGCGCAAACGTGCCAACCGCGAATAAGATTTTCTACACCTTATTTATATATAGGTGCAGCACCCACACGGATGCTGCACCTTTTCTTTTATCATCGAGAGTAAGGCAATAACACCTCGTCTGCACAAAATCAAAATAAATCTCATGAATGGTGTAACAAAATCAGCACTATTTACGTCTTATATTCGGATGCATCTCAAAAACAATCTAATTTTAACTCTTAAAAGTGTACTCATGATCCTAAACATTTCCACACCCTCACACAAAAGGATAGGAACAATAGTTCGTGAACACAAACAGAAGAAACCTGAAAAATGAACGCCCACGAATTCAAAACTCGCTTCCTACCCTACCATCAAGAGTTGTTTGCCTTGGCACGACGCCTACTGGGTAACACTCAAGATGCCGAGGACTTGCTGCAAGAGGCCTATCTGAAGTTGTGGACTAAGCGGAGCGAACTGACTAACATGACTCAACCGCACTTATACTGCATAAGGACGGTGCGCAACATGTGTCTTGATCGCATACGCTCCACAAGATGGGTAGATGTGGGCAAAAGCCCCGAGAACCTGTCGCACGAAATGGTTCACGAGGTTAGCCACCACATCGAGACGCACAACGAGGCCGAATGGATAAGAACCTTAATTAAGGAACTGCCCCCAAATCAAAAACAAGTTATCGAGATGCGCGACCTATGCGAATGTTCCTACCAAGAGATTGAACAGGCCACCGGGCTCGCCCCCACACACATACGGGTGCTGCTGAGCCGGGCACGCAAAACCATAAGAGAACAATTTAAGAAACTGACGAGACATGAAAACAGATAACATCGACCTTTTGCTGCAACGATTCTACGACGGATGCAGCACCCACGAGGAGGAGTTGGCCCTGCAACATTTTTTCGAAAGTGATCATGTGCCACCACATCTGCAAGTCGAGAAGGAATTGTTTGCATACCGCAAAAGGTGGCAAACCGCCCCGGAAGAAGTTCCGCACGACTTGGAGAGCCGGCTGAGTTCGCTCATTGATGAATGGGAACAAACCGAACAAAAACCAATACCCCAAATTCGCACACACCAATACTCCTTGTGGCACCGGAGCATCGCTATCGCAGCCTCGCTGCTGATTCTATTGGGCATAAGTACCTACGTGTGGCAAGCACAGCGCACTCCCGTCTATCAAGACACTTGTGCCACCCCACAAGAGGCATATGTGCACACCCAAAGGGCACTGCTGATGTTCTCCATGAATTTGAACAAGGGCATGAACCCACTATACAAAACACAAGAAACCATGGCACAAGCCAGCCAAATCATTCACCAAAGTATAAATTATTAAACACATAACCACAATGAAGAAAATTGTTTTAATCACCGCTCTATCACTTATATGTACAATTGGCACATGGGCCCAGAAGTTCAACCCTAGCGACTATGCCGACCGCGATGGATTTACACATATATACATATCAAAAGCCATGATGCAAATGTTTAAGGATGCAGATTTGGCAGGAATAAACCTATCACAAATCATCAACAAGTTGGAGGGCATACACATCGTGCAAGCAGAAGGATATGAAGCTTCTAAAACGCTGAAGAAAGACGCAGACTTCTTTAATGAAAAAAACGGATATGAAGTTGTGTTGAATATAAACGAGAAAAACGAAAAAGTAAAAATCCTTAGTTCCGACACCAAGCAAATGAAAATGGAGTTCGTATTGACAAATGAAGAAAAGGAAAGTTTTTGTGTCATCATACTTAAAGGAACAATCACCCCAATGGACGCCCTAAAAATATTGAGAAACAGATAATTTCTAATCTCCATCCCCTACACACCACGGCACGCCACACGTTCAAACATACATGAGCACACGGCGGGCCGTGTCAGTTTTTACACGGTATTGCAAATAACCCTGGAAAGTACATGTCGAAATGCCTTCAAAACACATGAGCATCCCAACGCTTCCACACCGTGGTATAAAGGGCATACACACCATGGTGTAGAATGTCACTATACCACGGTGTGTATTTTACGGTTTTTACACCTCTACTAAACCTCTAATAATCAACCCTATAAAAATTTCAAGAAAGGACAAATGAACCAACTCATTTTACCACATTGAAACCAAGCACTAACCGTTATAGAGATCTAAAAAACGATGTATAATATCGTAGTTATTAATAAAGAATCACAGTCTTGTTTTGAACTTTCGGGACAGGTATGTGTCAAGTAAACAAAAGAACACTGTTGCAAGCGACGTAAGCACTACCACACTCACCTGGGTTTCTGTCATCAATTTGAGCAACATCGCCTTGAGTTCTGCTCCCAACAACCACAACATCATACATAGAGAAAAAACGCCCACAACAAGCATCACCAATAGTTCTTTCCTACGGCGACATCGCTCATGACGTAGTTCTTCTGCTTGTATCTGCTGCATCACACGAAAAGTGAAATTACTGGGCAATCGCACACCACTCTTCGTCAGCCAGCCCTGAGTTGCCTTTCTAAGCGCTTCATCTTGCTTCATCCCTTTTAATTTGTTTTATAACACGATACAACTTCTTTCTCAATCTACATAGCCTGGTGGCTACAGTTCCCGCCGACATTTGCAATATGTAAGCCATCTCTTGCACACTATGTTCTTCATGATAATGCAACACGATCAAAGCCTTCTCGTCGGGGTTGAGCTGTTCTATCGCCTGTTCCAAATAGGCTATATTCTCTTCTTCCTCCTCCTGCATCATCTCATCCACCAGCTCGTCCGGCTCAAGGTAATCATCTTTCCACTCCACCGTAATCCTTCTGTTTCGACGCAACCAGCTCACCGTTTGATTATAGGCAATGCGGTAAATCCATGTGGAAAAGCGTGACTGGCCACCAAAGCTATCCAGATGCAAATAGGCTTGTACAAAGGTATCTTGTACCAGTTCCTCGACATCCTCGGGCAACGAAACCATACGCGATATTAGGGTCATGATACGAGCACCATAGCAATCAAGGAAACAACTGAAGTCCTCAGGGTGTCCGCTCCGAATCCTGACAATCAATTTGTATTCCTGTTCGGGAGTCATAACCGCTAGTTCGTAAATTTTTCTTCGCTCTTTTTATTCATAATAGACTCAATAATATAGGATATCACCAAACCCAAGCCACCAAAAAGGGAGGTAAAC
>JAFOXE010000208.1 GCA_017425765.1 Paraprevotella sp.
ACCCGAGCGTGTGATCATATACTACACGATGGTGTGTTTTTTAGTCGGCCCACAAGCAGAAGTGACCAATATGAGTAGTGCGTATGCGCCACTCTTGGGGATAGAGATTGTTGGCACGATTACCCAAGTTTTTGACAAAGCCCAAAGGCAAGCCTTTATACGTTAAACACACGATGCCCCTAGGAACAGCAGCTTCAAGCACTACGGACTCCTTGCGCAGATAGGCCACGGCCTGGTCGGCCTCGACCGCACAATGTGGGAAAGCGTCCCGACGAAAAGCCAAACTCATGGCCAAACCGTGAGCTGGCACCCAATCACGCCCTTTACACTCGGCCACCTCCACACCGGCATGAAGTACCGTAAGATGTTCGCGCAAACGGGCGAGCACGGGTTCATAAACAATTGAGAACGCACGACACAAACCGCCCTCATCTATATAAAAATTATAACTATCGGCATCAAGTAACCACGAACGACATTCCTTAGGCACGATGATTATAGGAGCTTTACTACCCGAAGAAGCACCTTTTTTCTTTTTCTCCTTTCGAGGCTTTTCACATGCTGCATATTCGCTAGTTTCCACAGCCTCGTCGGTAACTTTCTTTCGCAACACCGCCATAAAGAATCCTTCACCTCGGGTATAACCGGGCATGAAGTGATACACGGGCAATGAGGTATCCAACTCTTTTCCAACTTCAACGTGAGCCTCGTCTGTCGACAACATATTACCACAAATACCCCACTCAGGATCCACTTCTACGGGCAATACATCGGCGCCTAATGTACGGGCAATCCAAAGTACATTCTTTTCGTCTTCTTCTACGTTGAAGGTACAAGTACTATACACCAGCAACCCTCCGGGCTTCAAAGCGGGCCATACGGCTTCCAATATCTCGCGTTGACGCTGAGCACACATCAGCACGTTGGCGTTGCTCCACTCGCTTATGGCCACCTCGTCCTTACGAAACATACCCTCTCCGGAACATGGAACATCAGCCACCACCACATCGAATAAATGCCGAAAAGTGCTGAATGCATCGGGATAGTTTTGAGTTACCACCACATCAGGATGACCCCACTTTATCATATTTTCGGCCAATACCTGAGCACGGTTTCGAATGGGTTCATTGCTCACCAACAGGCTTCCTTGTGGCAAAGATGCACGCATTAACGTTGATTTTCCACCAGGAGCAGCACATAGATCTAAAGCAATAACGGGTTGTTGCACATAGGTGTGCAAAGCACGCTGCACAAACATGGATGAGGCCTCTTGAACATAATAGGCTCCGGCGTGCAAGAGAGGATCGAATGTGAATGGTGGACGCTGCGACAGATAGTAACCATCGCAACACCACGGAACAGGTGTACACTGAGGTTGTTGCGTAAGACGGGCTCCATCGGCCTTGCACGGATTGACACGCACAGACACGGAGGGTTCTTGTTCCAAACCTTGAAAAAGACGTTCGGCACCTTCAGGGCCCAACTGAGTGCACATGGAGCTCTTGAAATCGACGGGTAGTTGCATTACATAATGTTAATAAGTGCACAAAAATAAATAATAATGTCGGATATTTGAAAAAAATTGGTTCTCTTTGTAGTGGATTTGTATGCACGTGAGTGGCACACACGAGCATAAAATGTAACTGCAAAACTACAACGCAACATGACACACTATGGCAAGGCACTTTTATTGATATTCTTGTGTATGTGTTCAGCAAAAAGTGAGGTGTGCAAGGCACATCCTATAGAACCTAACCTTGATAGAGTAATTGAATACACCCTTCCTGTTCAAGACAATACGGCTGATTGGACACATTCGTATGAAATTCCTTGCACAAACAGCCAAGACAACGTGGATAATATGCAATGTATACTAGCAGAAGAGCATGAGGAACTATGGGGATTTTACGACGATGTGCTAGGAGTGAGTATCATTTCCGTGTTACTCATGGTGGTGGCCTTCTTCATTGGTATTCCGGTAGGATTTCTAGCCTTGTTGATGTATGTGGGCAACCACCCTAATCAACGATATAGACAACGAAACTTGATGACACGTTTTGTGCAGGTACTATTCGGACTGATTGCGGTGTGCATCATATTGGCCATAATGGGTTGTTAAGGCGATAGACACAACTTTAAGACACATTGTAGGAACAGGTGTTGCATAGAACACATTTTATAGTTACCTTCGCAACAACCGAAAGAAAACATTAACTAACCATAAATCATGAAACAATATCTTGACCTCTTGAACCGCATCCTAGATGAAGGTGTGGAGAAGGAAGATCGTACGGGAACAGGAACAATTAGCGTGTTTGGGCACCAAATGCGTTTTAATCTGGAGGAAGGATTCCCTATGCTTACCACTAAGAAACTACACTTAAAGTCCATCATCCATGAACTACTTTGGTTCTTGAAAGGTGACACAAACGTAAAGTACTTGCAAGAAAATGGAGTACGCATCTGGAACGAGTGGGCGGACGAGAATGGTGATTTGGGACATATTTATGGCTATCAATGGCGTTCGTGGCCTACGTACGACGGCAGTTTCATTGACCAGATACAAGAGGCTGTGGACACCATAAAGAACAATCCGGATTCACGACGCATCATCGTAAGTGCATGGAATGTGGGCGACTTAAAGAACATGAACTTGCCACCATGCCACGCATTTTTCCAGTTCTATGTGGCAAACGGACGCTTGAGTCTGCAACTTTATCAGAGAAGTGCAGACACATTCCTGGGTGTTCCGTTCAACATTGCATCGTATGCTTTATTGTTGATGATGATGGCACAAGTTACAGGATTGAAAGCGGGCGACTTCGTACACACATTGGGCGACACCCATATTTATAAGAATCACTTGGAACAGGTGCGCACCCAACTGGAACGTGCACCACGTAAACTTCCTAAGATGAAACTTAATCCGGAAGTAAAGGATTTGATGGACTTTAAGTTCGAAGACTTCACGCTAGAAGAATACGACCCGTGGCCACATATTGCCGGAAAGGTGTCGGTATAATCAACAACATTACGTATATGATTACAATTATTGCTGCATTGGCGCAAAACAACGCCATCGGACTAAACAATAAACTTTTGTATTGGTTGCCCAACGATTTGAAACGATTTAAGAGCCTGACGACGGGCCACACGATTATCATGGGACGTAAAACCTTTGAATCGCTGCCCAAAGGAGCGTTGCCTAATCGTCGTAACATTGTGCTGAGCCGACAGGAGGGAATCTCCTTTGACGGTGCGGAAAGTTTCAAGAGTTTGCAGGAAGCATTGGTACAATGTAAAGGCGAAGAGGTGTTTATCATTGGAGGTGCCATGCTGTATGCCGAGGCACTGAACATCGCTGACAGACTATGCCTTACACACATTGAGGCCACTCCGGATAAAGCGGATGCATTTTTCCCGAACATTGACTCTAAAATATGGAAAGTGGAGAAGGAAGAAACCTTCCAAAAAGATGAAAAACACGAACAAAATTACACCTTCACTGATTACGTAAGAGCATAGCATGTTTATCCGAGAACTCGGACAACTAACAAAAAATAGCTGATTATATCGCCTCGCTTAGATGCACACTTCTAAGCGAGGCGATATTGTTTTCACATCCCTACCTTCATGGACAAACATAAAAAAAGCGGTGATGCCAACAAAATAGCACCACCGCTTTTCTACTATAAATACCTTAAGGGATTAGTTGCGTCGTGTAGCCGAGTAATTAATCTTCAAGGCCCATGACTTACGTAATACCTCCTTAATATCGATTACATAACCCATTTGTGTCTTCTCGTCAATCTTCAACGAAACAGTTTGAGCTGCTTGGTCAGTCATAGTAGTACGCTCTTCAGCGATAAAGTCCATAACCTCCTTAGGCTCTGCAAAACGGTCGTTCAATTGGATACGAGTTCCGCTACCCATTGTTGCACGAAGTTGATCGGTCGGAGGACCGACGTAGATGAAAGACACTGCAGACTTCTTTTCCAACTTCTCAAGTTCTGTACCGGCAGGCACTGTGAACTTCACCTTCAACGTAACCTCACGCATAGAAGTTACAATCATGAAGAAGAACAAAATGGTAAAGATAAGGTCAGGCAAAGATGATGTATTCATCTCGGGCATTTCACGCCCTCCGTTCTTACTAAATCTACTCATTACTTCTTTCCTCCATAAGTTTTAGGTTCAGCCTCAGAAATCTTCTGCGGGTAGTAGGTGCGAATAGCAACTTGTTGCTCATCGTTCAACGCAGCGTAAGGACGACCAAACTTAGCCTTTCCTAACTCGTCGCGAAGTTCGTTGTACGCAGCTACCAACTCGTTCTGTACTTGGAAATATACGTTATACGGAGTTCCGCGGTCGCTCTGAACAGAGATCACATGCTTATCGGTGATGGCACAATTACCCAACATCTCAATATACTTCATGTGCTTCTCCGGCAAATTAGAACGATTTTCTCTGTTATCGATAAACTCCTTAGCACGTGTTCTTAGTTGTGCTATGTCAAACGGCTCTCTGTTCACCATCAAGTCGCCACGTGAGTTTATCATCACGTTCAATACGTTTCTCTCCTTTACATCAATTTCAGCATCCTCTTGCTCCTTCTCCGGTGGAGGCGGCAAACGACGGGCAAGACCCATGTCTGTGTCCATTGAAGTAGTCACAAGGAAGAAGATGAGCAATATAAAAGAAATATCCGCAGTAGAACTCGCGTTAATACCGGGAACGCCTCTTTTCTTTTTTGCCATATCTTACTTAACTTATCTAATGGTTGAATTGATGTATGCTTATTTCTTTTTCATTATACCGGTCATGTTGAATGCAACACAAAGAGTGGTAATCAACATCAAGATATAAATAGAAATGATAAACATATCACTTATAGTTACCATAGAGGCCGAAGTAACGGTGCCGTCAGCTGCAGTAAAATCAGTTTCGCCAATACCGCTCACATAACCTACAACCAAAGAGATTAACATGATACCAAAAGAAATGGCTGAAATCTTACCACCGGGCACACCACTCAAGTTCTCGCCTGAGCCACCCATACTCTCTACGATACTCTTAATAACACTCCATACCGCCAAAACAGTTGCAATACCGATTAAACCATACATCAAAAAGATGAGAGCTTCGGTAAACTGCGGTTCATTATAGTCCCCAACGGGGTTGTCATAGCCGACTCCAAAGAATAGCCCGAAGAAGATGATGATAATCACCGAGCAGGCAAGGAGTACGTTCTTAGACAGTTTCTCAGTCTTAATCATGGTTTATCCTCTTATTTTTTAAGGTTATACTTCATACACATATCAAGCAAAGAGATAGTAGACTCTTCCATGTGAGAAGTAATAGTTTCAATCTTAGACAAGATGTAGTTGTAGAACAACTGAAGAATAAGTGCTACAACAATACCGAAGATGGTAGTAATCAAAGCCACCTTCATACCACCTGCTACGACGGTCGGAGAGATGTCACCTGCACGTTGGATATCATCGAACGCCATAACCATACCGATCACAGTACCCAAGAATCCGAGTGATGGAGCCATCGCGATGAACAAAGTAATCCATGAACATCCTTGTTCCAAGTAGCTAGCTTGTACACTACCGTAAGCTGTAACTGAACGTTCAACGTTATCGATACCTTCGTTGATACGCATCAAGCCTTGATAGCAAATAGAAGCTACAGGACCACGAGTGTTACGACATACTTCCTTTGCGCCTTCAATATCACCTGCTGCCAACTTAGCCTCGATAGCAAGCATCAACTTCTTAGCGTTGATTTCTGCCAAGCTCAAGTAGATGATACGTTCAATACAGAATGCCAAACCAAACACCAAGGCCACGGCTACCAATGACATAAAGTCGGCACCACCTTCAATAAACTTGGTCTTCAATTCCTTATGAATGCTTACGCCCTCTTCTTCAGTGATGGCTTCAGCTTCTTCTACTTCCTCAGCTTCAGCTGCGGCAGCCTCGTCTGCTACTGCAGTAGAATCTACTTGTTCAGTGGCTGCAGAGTCAGCTTGTTCTGCTTCCTGTGCCAATACGTTTTGAGTCATACCCAAGGAAAAGACTCCAACTAACGCAATAATTGCAAATAACTTTTTCATTGTGTGTCTGATTTTTTAAGATTAGTTAATTTGTTATTTATTATCAAGTTTTATCTTCGTTTTCTCGTTAAAATCTCCGCCAGATGCGGAGAGAGGGGGATTCGAACCCCCGATACGCTTTTGACGTATACACGCTTTCCAGGCGTGCCTCTTCAACCACTCGAGCACCTCTCCTTCGGGACGGCCTATCGCCTAAATCGGGTGCAAATTACGAATTTTTCGTGAGATGCAAGCGATTTCAGCTACAAAAATATTCTTTTTTTTCGGGTTGCACACCATATTAGTATAAAAAACTTCGTTCAGAACTTGAAAAACAAGCATTTTCCTGAGCGACCAACTCTATCTTGCACGCGAAAACACTTTTAAGGCATTAGCATATACAACCTCTGCTACTTCCATCACGGGCTTATCGTATATTCGTGAAAGAGTCTCCACCACGTGCACCAAATGCCCTGATTCGTTACGCTTGCCACGATGAGGCATAGGCGATAAATAAGGGGCATCCGTTTCTACTACAATTCGCTCGAGGGGGATCTCTTGAAGAACCTCCGGCAATGTAGATTTCTTATACGTAAGTACGCCCCCTATGCCGAGCATATAACCATCAAATCCAAGAAGTTCTTCCGCCTCGTCACGAGAGCCTGAAAAGCAATGAAAAACGCCCGTGTGTCCACCACCTTTTGTATTTTTCAGCACCTCAACAAGTTCTTCATGCGCCGATCTTGAATGAATCATCAGGGGCAAATTATGCACAACGGCCCACGTTATCTGTCGTGAGAAAGCCAGCTTTTGTTCCTCATAAAAAGTGCGATCCCAATAATAGTCTAATCCGACCTCACCAACAGCTATATAAGGATGAGAATCCGTAAACAACCGCTCCATATCATCCAACACCTCACTATAATTCGCCGACACATCAGTAGGATGCAAGCCCATCATCGGATAAAAAAGAGTAGGAAAGCGATCGCACAATTGATGCATAGGCGCAATCGACTCCGCATTTATATTAGGCAAGAACACTTTCTCCACCCCGTTTATCTGCGCTCGCATCACCACCGCATCGATGTCTGCATCGAAATCCTCTACATATAGATGTGCATGAGTATCTATTAACCTCATGTTTCATTAAGATTTACGTTCCAATAGCTGCATGGCGAAGTCCCACAAAAACGTCTTTTGTCCTTCCGGAAGTGCCACCTTGTCCAAGCAATGCTTTGCTTCACTAAAATAACTGTTGATTTTAGCATCGCATAATGCTTTTATGCCGATTTCATCGTACAGAGCCGTCACAGCCGCCACCTTCTTGTCTGGATCTGCATTTTCTTGCTCCAGCCATGAAGTTAACTCTGCAAATTGCTTCTCATTAGCCTTTTGCAAAGCATTGATTAACATATATGTTTTCTTGTTGCACCTTATGTCGCCACCTATTTTCTTTCCGAATACGGCGGGATCGCCATACACATCCAAATAATCGTCTTGTAGTTGGAAAGCCAAGCCCACCTTTTCGCCAAACGAATACAAGTTTTCTGCATCCTCATCCGGAGCACCGGCTAACATGGCACCAATCTTAAGCGCACAAGCCAACAATACCGAAGTTTTTAGGCGAATCATTTCAATATACTCCTGCTCCTGCACGTCATTACGACGTTCAAATTCCATATCATATTGCTGACCTTCTCCAATCTGCAAGGCGGTCTCGGTAAACAAATCCATCACCTCCTTCAACTTCGCAGGATCACTTTGCGCCATCAATTGGTAGGCCAAAACAATCATCGAATCTCCACTCAAAATTGCCGTATTATCATCCCACACCTTATGAACCGTAGGTTTTCCGCGACGCACATCGGCTTTATCCATCAAATCGTCGTGCAACAAAGTATAATTATGATAAGTTTCTATAGCCAATGCTGGCGAAAGAATGTTCGTTACGTCTTCTTTATATAAATTATAGGCCATCAGCATCAGCACCGGACGTATGCGCTTTCCTCCCAACGAAAGTACATACTTAATAGGGGCATACAAACCTTCAGGTTGACGTTGGTATTGCATATTGCTGATTCCCTGATTCACCATCTCCAATATTTGCTCGGATGTATACATAATAAATTATGTTGATTAAGATTATAAAACAAAAAGAGGCTGCACGCAGTGCGCAGCCTCCTTAATATTTCTTGTATGGCACCGTTAGCGTAGACGGAACATTACGGGCAATACGAATTTCACACGAACAGGTTTACCACCTTGACGTCCGGGTCTCCAACGAGGCATCAACTTAACCACGCGCTCAGCCTCCTTGGTCAAATATGGATCCGGACTACGTACAGTCTTTACATCTACGATAGAACCGTCCTTGTTTACTACGAACTGAACCATTACACGACCTTGAACGCCTTGTTCTTGACAAATACTTGGATACTTGATATTCTCGCCCAACCATCTCAAGCAAGCCTCCATACCTCCAGGGAATTCGGGGTTATCCTCAACCACCTCGAAAATGCGATCTTCATCCACAGCTTCCACTACCGGACCGGCTACTGGAGCTACAACTGCTGTTGATGCACCTGTACCTACTACGTTGGTAATAGCTTGGTTTACCTCTTCCGAAGTTTCCACCTCTTCTTCTACCAATTCTGTATCATCTTCAACGATGTTCAACACTTCAGCCACTTTAGGAGCTGCTGCCGGAGGAGGAGCAACTACTTGTTCCTTTTGCAAAGTAATAGGAATCATATCCTCTTCAAATGTACTTTCGAACACAGGCTCCAACTCCACAACCTTGCGGTCACGTTGAGTCCATTCGAATGCTACGAAGATGGTAGCCAAAATCAACACGTAGCCGATGAGCATACCGGTACTTTTCTTACCTTCGAGGTCTGCTTTTTGTGATTTTTTAATTTCCATAATATTATTTGTTTATTTTCAAGTTCACGTAGTCGGGACAAATGTAACATATTTTTTTTATTTACGTGTTGCATTATTTGCATTTTTTTCTCAAAAAGATTTTTTCTTCAGATTTTATTTATTTGCTACACCCTAAAAAACATTTTTCTCCGTTATATAGCACGAATAGGATATAATGCTGTTTTTTTAAAGACGAAAATCAAACCATTGTACCAATATTCATTTTTTTCTGTATCTTTGAACACGAAATAATTTTTTGATGAAGAAAATAGCGTTCATATTGGTAGTTCTCCTAAGTATTTCCTCGCTGAAAGCGCAGGAAAGTTCTACCGTTTTCAACTTCTTGAAGCTTTCATCCTCCGCCCACTCTGCGGCCTTGGGTGGCAGCAATATATCATTGATTCAAGACGACGCCACCCTCATCTTCCACAATCCGGCTCTACTTTCTTCGGTCAGCGACCGCACTCTAAACCTTAACTTCATGACCTATATGCAAGGTAGCAAAGTAGGTAGTGCAGCCTTTACCAAAACATTTGGCGAACGCTCTACGTGGGCTGCTACCGCACAATTTGTACATTACGGCAGCATGAAGCAAACCACCGCACAAGATGTGCAAACAGGAAGTTTCTCGGCTTTGGACATGGCTATAAACGGAGTATACAGTTATAACCTTAGCGACCTTTGGGCAGGCGGTGTCACCGGAAAGTTCATCTATTCAAAATATGGCGACTATTCCTCCATAGCCTTAGGCGTGGATTTGGGGTTGAACTATTACGATGAAGATAAAGACTTTTCTGCATCCATTGTAGCAGCCAACTTGGGCGGACAGATAAAAGCCTTTGGCGACACACACGAGAAGTTGCCATTCGATCTTCAAATCGGCTTCACTAAAGGAATGTCGCATGCTCCTTTTGCCTTCTCTCTTACATTGATTGATCTTACGCATTGGAGCTCGGACTACTATTACAGCCCGAACAAAAAAGCAAACTTCGGCCGCATCCTCACCAACCACATTGTGGCGGGCGTAGACTGGATTCCTAGCAAATATTTTTATCTTTCGGCCGGCTACAACTTCCGAAGAGCGTATGAATTGAAAGCAGCCGGTTCATCACACGGCGCAGGTCTAACCTTTGGAGGCGGACTCACCCTATCGCGTTTCAAATTGGGTGTTGCCTACGCGAAATACCACGTTTCCACTTCGTCGTTGGTATTCAACGCATCGTATCGTTTGTAAAAAACGTGCGATTTCAACGACAAATTCACACATTCTCGCTATCTTTAACCTACGATTCCCCGTTTTGTCATCATCATGGGGGCTAAAACACATGTGCATGTAGCAACCATCCACACCGCGGTGTCGTTGCTTTCTCATGCTCGTCTACACACTTGTCACATGAGCATCTACTTCGGTTCACCCCTACGCTACCGAAACACAACAAACAAATCTGCTTAAAATTTGGAGAAGAAAACAAGTTAAGGTAACTTTGCAAGGATAA
>JAFOXE010000209.1 GCA_017425765.1 Paraprevotella sp.
TACTGATATTAAGCATGTTGTTAATCTTTGCAGCACTGAATGGCATGAATGGCTCGATGGCGATTGCCACATTGGCCGTAATCTGCAAAGCTATATTGAGGATGGTCTTGACACGCTCGGGCAGCACCTTGAGCGCCGAAGAACAACGTAGCCTATATACATACATGGGTAGCAGCGAGCCAGAAGTATCCGGTGGTATCACCAATACATTTAAGTACAAGAATTGGCATTTGGGCATCAACTGCATCTTCAACCTTGGAATGAAGGTACGCACAACCCCAAGTTATTCGCCCACAAGCTATGATCGTGGTCAAAACACAAATCGCGACATCTTGAATCGTTGGACACCAACCAACACCAACACTATGTTGCCAAAACTGATGACTAGTTCGGAACGCCCCGAAGAGTACATCCAATACTCAGAATATAACCTATATAACTATTTGGATATTTGGGTAAAAGACTGTAACTACTTCCGTTTCCAAAGTGTTCGCCTTGGCTACGAGATTCCCAAGAAATGGTTATTACCTTACGGTGTCAAGAGTGCGTCCGTATCACTCGAAGGACGAAATCTATGGGTTATTGCCAGCAACTACAACAATTTCCTAGATCCCGAAACCATGGGTAACCCTTATGCTCAGCCTATTCCAAAGAGCATCATCTTCGGTCTTAACGTAAACTTCTAATCATACAGAACAGCAATGAAAAGAAATATATTAAACCTCACATTGGGTCTATTTGCCCTACTTACCTTAGGTGCATGCGACGACTTCTTGGATATTCAACCTGTGGGTAAGGTAATCCCTACTACAGGTAGCGACTTCCGAGCACTATTAACTAACACCTATTCAGAAGTGCCAAAAGATCGTGGATTGGCCACCTTCCGCACCGATGAAATTGTGCTCGACCTAGGCTCAGCTTCCACAGAAGATATTAACTCCTACTTCGACATCTGGACATGGAACGACCTAGATCCTGCCGGCACTACCACCGAGTTCAATTGGCAACGTTACTACCATATTCTTTATGTTGCGAACTACATTATGGAACAACAAGCCAGCATGACCAACACAACCACTGCAGAACGCAACCAAATGGTGGGTGAGGCCTATATGCTTCGCGCCTACATGCATTTCCTCTTGGTAAACTTGTATGCAGAGCCCTATACCCATTGCGATCCAACTTCTACACGTGGTATTCCTTTGAAGTTAGATTGTGACATCAACAAAGTATTATCACGCAACACAGTGGAGGAAGTGTACCAATCCATCCTTTCCGACATTCAACGTGCACAACAATATTTGAATAAAGAGCAATGGGAAGAAGGTTACACCTATCGTTTCAACGTCATCTCGGCTGAAGCTCTTCGCGCACGTACCTATCTATATATGGGAGAATGGAAGAAAGCATACGATGCCGCACTTAAAGTTCTTGACTTCAACAACCAATTAGAAGATATCTCAACCTCTAAGGTACTCCCCAACAGCTATAAGTCTGTTGAATCTATTTTAGCTCTTGAATGGATTATGCCAGCACAATATCATGCTGCCGGACGTGTCGAACCCGCCTTGTTGTCTAAATATAAGTCAGGCGACCTTCGCAAGAGCAAGTTCTATAAGCAAATTACCGCCAGCAATACTAATGCCCTTAAAGCAGGTAATAACGAATTCCGCTGCACTTTCCGAAGTGCAGAATTCTATTTGATTGCAGCTGAATCAGCTTTGGAGAACAACGATATGGAGAATGCCCTCAACTATCTTACCGCATTGATGAAAAAGCGCTATCATAGTTCCATGTATTCTAAGTACGAAACCGAAGTTAAGAAAATGACTCAAGAGCAGTTACGTCAAGAGATTCAAGACGAACGCTTACGCGAACTGGCCTACGAAGGACACCGCTGGTTTGACCTTCGTCGCACCACTCAACCTTCGCTTACCAAAACTTATGTGGGCACAGAATACACATTAGAAGCAGGCGATTCACGTTACACCTTGCGTTTCCCCTCTGCTGCTATTGCTGCAAATCCGGGCTTGGCACAAGATTAAAAAATCTATAATAAACTATATTTACTAATTTAAAATTTGATGTTATGAAAAAAACATTACTTACAGTTTTTTCATTTGCCCTCTGCGCATTGAGTTTTGCGCAACCGGCATCAGAAGCATCATTCAGCGCTAAAATAGCAGCTGTTGATGCACTCAGCGAGGTTAACCGCACCGCTCCTGTAGCTATCTGCAAGAAGAGCGATGCTGTTTATGCCACCGGCCGTTTCAATCAAATGTTGGCCTTTGGTGAGAGTTTTATTGAACCTATTGCCACCAGCGCATACTTTGCCAAGTACGACAAGGATGGTGCTGCACAATGGGCCGTTGCCCTACAAGGTGCAGCTGTAATTACCGCCATCGATACCGACTCAGAAGGCAATGTATTCATCGCAGGTCAAATCGCCGACCAAGTGGTATTTGGAAGCAACGACGGTAACACCACCACTTTGGCTGGTCGTCAAGGTGAAGATGGTAGCTACGAAACTACTTTGTCTTCTGCCTTCATCGCCAAGTACGACGAAAACGGTAATCTACTAAGCACCAAACTTTTGAAACCGGAAAACAATCCTACCTTGGTGGAAACAGGAATGTACTTTCCATGGGAAGGTGATGTGTACTTCAAAATTAACCAAATGAAGGTAGAAGGAAACACTGTATATGCATCCGCATTGTACACCGGTGTAACCACTGCAGATGAAGTTACCTTAAGCAGTAATTATATGGACCTATTTGGTTGGATGTACATGGATCTTTCATCAGCTGGTATCTTCACATTGAGCACTGAAGATCTTAAGATGACTGCAAAGATCGCAGAGGTTAAGTCAACTATGGCTGCAACTGATGGAACAGAAGACCAAGCTCGCTCTGTGGCATTCGATGTAAACAACGGTGTAGTTTACGCTGCTTTCATCGGTATGGGTAACATAAGCATGACTACTGCAGCCGGAACAAACAACTACAACTTTGTAGCTGCAAGCGGAGAGTTCACTTTCGATCAAATCATCGTGGCTATCAACGGAAACCAAGTAACCTCTAAGGTCTACAGAGCACCTGAAACCACCATCATGAACCGCTCTACTATCGATGCCGTACAATATACCGAAGGAAACTTGTTCCTCGGAGGTGTATACACTCAATCTCTATCATTCGCTCCGGCCATGACCAGCACCAACAACAACGACCTATATGTAGCTAAGTTGAACGCCGAGTCATTGGAAACCATCAGCACTTACACCAGCGAATTCGATGAGCAAGAAAACAACAAAAACCAAGAGGTGTTCACCAGCATGCTTGTTCAAAACGGTACAGTGTACTTGAATGGTTACAACGAAACAATGGATGAACACAGCATCATCAATGCTTTGGCATACACCATAAACGAAGAAGGTGTACAAGCTGTTGAAAACACCAACTTAGTTACCTCTGCCGCCTCAGCAGGTCAAGACCTTGTTTTTGCCGGCATCCTTCAAAACGAAGGCGGTAACACCACCATCAGCAAGTATAGCATTAAGGTTCCCACCATTTCTGGCCTGGAAAAGGCTGACGATGCATACCGTACTGCACCTATTGCCACTTGCAAGAAATCTAACGCACTATACACTACCGGACGTTTCAACCAAGCCTTTGCCTTCGGCGAAAGTTTCTTGGAACCTATTGCCACCAGCGCATACTTGGCTAAGTACAGCGAAAACGACAACGAAGAATGGGCCGTTGCCTTGCAAGGTGCAGCCGTAATTACCGCCATCGATACCGACTCAGAAGGCAATGTATTCATCGCAGGTCAAATCGCCGACCAAGTGGTATTTGGAAGCAACGACGGTAA
>JAFOXE010000210.1 GCA_017425765.1 Paraprevotella sp.
ACAATTTGGTGGCCGCCAAATTACTTTCTGCCACATAAGCATAAAGTTGATGAAGATGGAGCCGATCGTGTGCATATTCGCACAAAAGTTGCAGTGCCTCGCTACCCCATCCTCTTTTTTGCCACTGCGGCAACAACAATACACCAACCTCTGCCCGACTATGCATGGCATCGAACGAAGTTAAATCCACACATCCCACAGGTTGACTTGTTGTTACGGTTTCTATGATTAAACGAAGTTGACCATCGGCAAAAATGTTGTTTTGACTTTCAGAAATAAACTGTTTCAATGCATAGCGAGAGTACGGCACATTGGTACTTCCACAGTGCCAAAAATCCGTCAAGTTCTCCACCTTGTAAATCAGCTCAAGATCTTCAGGCTCCATGGCACGCAAGCGTACCCATTCACCACTCAACAATTCACTCTTCGCTTTCATGAAAACACATCGTTTATGGTAATCAATTTATGAGTACAAGGCGAATATGTTCCCAACGAGATATGAATCTCTTTCTCGCCTTCTGCCATCAAATCAAGAATAGTGGCATATCGATACGAATTCACATCGTAAACCACAACATTATATTGTTTTGCCTTGGCCAACATACTTAAATGTCCGCGCGGACACGTCTGTTCCGTAGCCTCCACAAAGTCTGCATGCAAACGATGTTTGGTGCATAGTTCCTTCGCTTTCGGCATCACCTCTGCTCCACAAAGCACAAGATAACGGTCGGTGTCTTCTACCTTTTGTCCGCCTCTAAACAAATTCTTCACCTTCTCGTATTGTTGCAGACAAACATCTACAAGGGCACGTAACACCACCGCCAAACGAATCAATGCCGAGAAGAATCGGTATTTACGACCATAATGTTTGTCGAAGAAAATGAGCATGGCTTCGTAGAAGATATGCACATAGCGCAGCGAAGTTTTTTGCGTACTCTCACCTTTATAATGCAAAATGCGATGGGGCAAATAGTAGTTCTTATATCCATGTTGCAGCAATCGAAACGAAAGGTCCACATCTTCTCCATACATAAAGAAATCCTCATCCAGCAAACCTACTTTATTTAATGCTTCGCGACGAAGCATATTGAACGCCCCTGAGATGACCTCTATTTCATTGGGAATGGTACGATCGAGATAACGCATATAGTAACGTCCGAAGCGACGTGAATTCGGAAACAAAGCACACAAGCCCGACATTTTGCAAAAGGAGGTGAAGGGAGTGGGCAAACCACGTCGCGACTCCCACGCAAAACCGCCATCGGCCTTCAGCATTGCCACTCCCGTAGCACCTACTTCGGGATGAGCATCTAAAAAGCGGATGCAATCTGTCAGAACTTCCTCACCCACCATTGTATCAGGATTAAGCAGCAAAACATATTCACTCTCCGAAGCACGAATACCTATATTATTGGCACGCGAAAATCCTACATTCTTTGCATTGGCCACAAAATGAACATCCGGAAATTTTGTAGGAAGATGGACCATTGATTCGTCGGTCGAAGCATTATCAACCACCCATACATCAGCCTCCAAACCAATTATAGCCTGACGCACAGAGCACAAACATTGTTCAAGGTAGTGCTCTACATTGTAGTTGACAATAATTACCGAAAGTTTCATCCTGTTTACTTTTGTTCTGTAGTGGTATTTGTGTTTTCGGATTCAACCATGCCCGTTTCATTCTCCATACGCACCTGAGAAGGCCATGTAAACAACAAAGCCACGGCCGAAATCAGTGCACAAAAAGAAGTAGTAGAATTGATGATGGCATAATAGGCCATAAGGTTGAAATATAGTGGAGTGGCCAACATATACAAACGCACCTCCGACCACAACATATAACGTTTTTCAAAACCTGGTTGTCCACTTTTTATGCGAGTCTTTATCGTTTTGAAAGTATGTAATTTCAAAGCCATAGGTATCAAGATAATCATAAGCATGATGCCCACCGTTTGCAAAATGTATTCCATTTTGCCATTCCCGCTCAATACGCCCTCGGCCAGCCAGCCCATTTCAAATGCAGCAGCCAGCAAAGCCGCTACCAATACTTGGGTTATAAAACTTGCACGCAAGCTAAATAGTATCTTCTTCATTTGTATTTTAACTTTTCATTCTACATCTTTCCGGTAAACAATGTACGGTTCACAATCGAACGTCCCAACGTAATTTCATCGGTATACTGTAATTCGTCGTTCTGAGCCACTCCACGCGCTATCACACTGATCTTAACATCTACATCTGCCAACTTGCGAAATATGTAAAAGTTGGTGGTGTCGCCTTCCATTGTCGGACTGAGTGCCAAGATAACCTCGTCTACTCCTCCTTCGCGAACACGGTGCACCAACGAATCAATCTGAAGGTCAGAAGGCCCTACGCCTTCCATAGGCGAAATAACACCACCCAGCACATGATACAATCCTTGGAACTGACGTGTATTCTCTATGGCCATCACATCTTGTATATTCTCAACCACACACACCACAGACGCATCTCTACGCGGATTAGAACAGATAGAACACACCTCACTGTCGGAGATGTTGTGGCACACACTACAGTATTTTACTTCGTTCTTCAAAGTAATCATGGCATTCCCAAAGCTTTCAACTGCCGAATTCTCTTGGCGCAACAAATGCAACACTAGACGAAGGGCTGTCTTGCCCCCAATTCCGGGCAACTTGGCAAATTCATTTACAGCCTTTTCCAATAAAGCAGAGGGATAGTTTTGATTCATTCCGAAGAGTTTAACATGTTCTTCATGCAAAGATAAATAAATATTTCGAATGAACACACGGAAAACATCAAGAACTCGTTCAAACTACACGAGCATCTTGAGCAATTATGGCCTACGCCTTAATACAACAAGACGTACGTGTAGATGGGCACTACACGTACGTCTATTTTCATTCTGATAATCAGCGTGTTATAACTTCATAAATTTTACAGACCGTTGATGTCCTGACTCGGTCCATTTAAGCACATAAGTTCCCTTTGGGAGAGAGTTCACCTGTGCTGCCTGACGAGTAGAGAATTGCATCAACACACGTCCACGCAAATCGTAAATAATAGCCTCGTCGGACAACTCGGTTCCTTGCTCTATCGCAAAACAAATTTGTTGCAGCACCGGATTATATACCACCACGTATGGCTCAACATGGTTGTACTCTTCTATACCATCCACCACATCTCCGGGCTTTTGCTCATATTTTTCCACACGCCACTGACGCGTATTCTTGCTTGGGTTGTCGCCGTCATTCTTCCAACTGAGCACCTGCGCACCGTTACCACCACTACCACCTGAATTATTTAGTGCAAGGTTGGTTTGTCGGTTTACAATCACGTAACTGTTACCGGTGGTAATTGGTTCAAAGGCCCACTGCTGAGTTCGTGACGAAGAACGCAAGTCTTGCATTGCCAACTGACTGCCGGGTGTATAGGAGGTTCCTGTGGAAACCGCAACATCGGTCAAAGCCATACCTGTAGCACGATTTACAATCTGATAGTAACCAGACTTTAGAGGAACAAGTTCCCATTGTTGTTCTTCGCGATCGTAGATGGGGCTCCAAGTGCACACACCATGCGAATCAGTAACATCAATAGCATTACCATTGCCTTTGTTCAGAATACGATAGTAGAAGTTCTCGTCTACCTCCAACTCAGGGGCTTCCTCCTCTACTCCGTCCATATCCTCGTCTTCTGATTTGAAAGTCTGGCTCAAGAAGGCTATATGCCCATGTAAGAAGTCTTTCATATAATCCACACCCTCTTGATAGGTGCTGTATAAAGTAATCTCGTTATATACTCGTTGATTGATAGGCCACTTGGCGAAGTTTAATACCTGCGACTGCTCAAGAAGCATGGCCACCGAATCTACATAATGAATCACGGAGTCCTCCAAACCACGATCAATACACTCTTTCCAAGAACGGTTAATGAGCTGCACAAACCAAGGATCTTTCCACATCTGCAACATCCAGACTTTGGTTAAGTCGGAACCAAAACCTTTGTTAATCATTAAATGCTCGGTAACATCACCCACACGATTGCAGTTATTCAAGGCAATGTCATAATCCCATAGCGGTCCCCAATAGAACTTTTGATCGTCGGGTTTCTTATACATATAGGTGCTCCAAAATCCGTCTACATTTCCTGTCAACTCAGTTGCCATATACCAACTTGCCAATGTCAACGAGTCTACATACGGGCGATATCCCTCTTCGGCATCTGTAAACTTGCTTGAGAATAAGGCATTCTCAAACTTTTGCATATGATTCCGGATATAATCCTTTTGGGATTTTACAATCACCTCGGAATCCGGTGATTTAATAGTGACCAAAATATTTTTGTCGGTTCTGTAATAAACAGGCTCACTAGTAGCAAATCCATCCACTTCCAACAAATACCCTCCGGTGATATTTGAAGTATCTGTCAACACTTCGTCTTGTTCTTGAATGTGTACACGCCCCTTCCTGATTTCCACTTGGTCTGATAATTGATAACACCCTAAATATGAACCATTCAGAACGAAATCTACAAATTGTGCTCCGGCAGTGAAAGGCTGTCCCATAAACTTGCCAATATAGGATGCCACAGCATTTCGCATCAGGGTTTTGTCGGCATGATTAGCCAAAAGCGTCCAACTCTTGGCCTTAGCACGATCGGGCCCTAATATACGTGTTTTCTCCTGGAATTTTATGCGATAGGGCTTCTTTGCCAAGTTCCAGGTTGAATTACCTCGACCACGAATCTGCAACGAGTCATACTGAGTAACTCCCTGTTCGTCAACATAGTAAAGAGTTGCATATATATAATTGGTTTTACTAG
>JAFOXE010000211.1 GCA_017425765.1 Paraprevotella sp.
GGGGTTTGGATGCCGTCACCCTCGTATTTGAACAACACAGCACAAGCATACAATCATATTTTCAACTATGTGCCACGCATCGTATTAGCCTCATTAATAGGTTTTCTGTTAGGCGAATTAAGTAATGCGTGGCTCATGGTTCGCATCAAGTTACTTACTCGAGGACGCAAACTCTGGTTGCGCACCATCGGCAGTTCTGCCATAGCTTATCTATTTGATTCCCTCCCATTTGTGCTCATTGCCTTTGCCGGAACGGTGTCTACTCACGATCTGCTGATGATGATTGCATTCCAATATTTTGCCAAGTTGCTGATTGAAGCAATCTTCGGCACACCGATGGCCTATGTTGCCATTCACAGCATTAAAAGATTTCTCTTGCGATAGTTCGACATGGAACGATATGCACTGATAAACACTTGTATGCCACGCGAGTTCGTGTTGCTACAAGGAACAGGATGCCGTTGGGGCAAATGCACCTTTTGCGACTATCACACCGACACAAGCACCTCGCCCTATGAAATCAATAAAGCGGTGTTGCAGCAGGTTAATGGCGTGCACGGGGTGTTGGACGTTATCAATTCCGGATCTGCTCTTGAGCTCGACAGCAACACACTTACTTTACTCCGCAATGTGGTTCGAGAGAAGAATATTCATACCTTATGGTTTGAAGCGCATTACATGTACCGCCATCGGTTGAAAGAATTTGCACAACAATTTGCACCCACCATCGTAAAATTCCGTTGTGGTGTAGAAACCTTCTCCCCACAGTTACGCCAAACATGGAACAAAGGAATACCGTCACACGTAACGCCGGAGGACGTGGCACGATACTTTCACGGTGTTTGCCTGCTCTGCTGCACCGAGGGTGACAGCCGCGAACGTATACTTACTGACATAAAGACAGCACAAACACATTTCGAATATTTCAGCATCAACCTTTTTTGCACTAACTCCACGTCCGTACGTCGCGACGAGGAGTTAGCAAAATGGTTTGAACAAGAAGTCTACCCTACTCTATGCAACCAACCTGGTGTTGAGGTATTGCTCAACAACACCGACCTTGGAGTGGGCTAAAAACACACGACGATGTCGACGCATCGAGGCGTACACCGCGATTAAACTACACCGTGGTGTAGTGCCCCTTTACACCATGGTGTGTTTTCAACCATGTCTTAACCTTAAAAAACAATAAATATCGCGTACATCTATTCGGCCTTAAATACAAAATCGTACATTCGCTCACACAAAATACAAACGCCTTGAGTGAATGCATCAACACATGAAAACATTATACTCCTTCATTCTACTTAGTACACTGTGTCTTTGTAATGTAAACGCAGACAAGCCGTTCAAATGCAATCTTTTCAGCAACGAACATCGGTTGTTCCTCTCGCTCGACCTTTATCACGAGAGCATAGATGTACCGGGCATGGATATGTTCGGCCCAATGGCAGGTTACTTGAATGGAGATGTATATGGAATATGGATAGTTACCTCGGCAGAAGTAAAAAACAGCAAAAAGGCAATATTACGACTGTCCAATGATTTAGGCTCGGAAACACAACTTGTAGAACTGACACGCACAAATGACTCCACTTATGTGTTTCAACAAAAAGAGGGAGTGGTAATTAAAAAGGTGGTGGATCGCAAGCTACAAAAAATACCTGCAAAAATCATCTTCAAGCTGAAGTGACCTTTGCAGGTATATACATCACACAACAGTTAGTGCATCAGCTTTTCCATATAAGATAGGCAACATAAGCTATATAGATAAGGAACAAAACCGCACCTTCCCATCGCTCCACCTTACGTTTGCTGGCAGAAAAGAACCACAACAGCACCGGGCACATCAGCAATAGTCCTAAATCAAGATTTGAAATCTCGCCGATGGGCATCGGACTAATTGTAGAGCAGAATCCTAGAATAAAGAATACATTAAACAGATTGCTACCGATTACATTACCGATGGCAATAGAGGAACTGCCTTTACGAGCAGCAACTACCGAAGTTGCCAATTCAGGTAAGGATGTTCCGGCCGCTACAATGGTCAGTCCCACCACCGTCTCACTCATACCCAATGATAATGCGATATCCGTAGCGCCATTCACAAACAATTTTCCTCCGAATATAAGTCCGGCTAAACCCAGAAGAACATATAAACCTATTTTAGTATACGACATTTGAGTTGTTGGTTGTTCGTCTCTTAACTCGTCATTGCTTGCAATGGAAAAGGTATATGCCATGAACACTGCAAAGAACATAAGCAACACTAAACCATCACCACGGCTCAACCAGTTCATTTCGTTCACTCCCCAAAGGGTATCCATAGACATAACCATTAAAGCAGCAGATGACAAAATGGCAAACGGAACATCTTTTTGAATAGTACCCTTGCTCACTACTATAGGTGAAACCATTGCTGTGATACCGACAATAGCTAGAATATTAAAGATGTTGCTACCCATTATATTGCCAATAGAAATACCGGAAGTGCCTTGTAAGGTGGCAGTAAAACTCACCACAAATTCCGGTAAAGAGGTTCCAAAGGCTACAACTGTCAAACCAATAACCAACTCGTTAATACGAAAACGTCGTGCTATGCCGGTAGCACCATCTGTAAGTTTGTCGGCCCCCCAAAGGATTAGTACAATGCCTACAACTAAATATAAAACACTTAACATAATAAAACTACTTTAGTCACGACGACCTAAATAAATCATTACATAATACACCAAAGTTGCCAATGAACCTAAAGCTGCCACCACGTAAGTATAGGCCGCAGAGCGAAGAGCCGAAACTGCCGCAGGATGATTTTCATAGGTTGTAATACCGGCTGATTGCAACCACTTTACGGCACGACGACTAGCATCAATCTCTACGGGAAGCGTTACAAAGCTAAACAGTGTAGTTGTTGCAAAAAGGATGATACCAAACAGCAACACTTCAGGAAATGTATTTACAGTAAGAATACCAATGAGTAACACCCATTGCATCCATGATGAAGCAAACGACACCACCGGAACAAGACTGCTTCGCATCTTCAAAGGCCCGTAAGCAAATGCGTGTTGCAAAGCATGACCACATTCGTGTGCTGCCACAGCAGCCGCAGCCACGCTGCATGTGTCGTATACATCTTCACTTAAATTCACCGTCTTGTTGGCAGGATTGTAATGGTCGGTCAATGATCCGGAAGTACTTGTTACTTTCACATCGTAAATACCATTATCGTGCAACATTTTAATGGCTACATCCCTACCCGTCATACCTCCCGCTACAGGAATACGAGAATAGCGTTCAAACTTACTCTTCAAATTGGCTTGCACTAAATAACTTAACAATGCAAAAACACCAAAAATAATCCAAATTTCCATATTCTTATTTTATTTCGTTACACGTAATCTATATCAAATATCATGCCATTATCATAATATTGCGCAACACAGAAAACATTTTTTAATTTTCAACGTAACCATGTCATGCCTATTTGTGTTTTTTTATAATTTTGCGTCGATATACATTCTTTACGTCAGACATATAATTTTAAACAGACGCACCCATGATACAATGCATCAACTGCAAACACGGACGCTATATGCAATGGATGAAAAATCCAATTATCTGCGAATGTCAAGTACAAAAAGAACGTTTCGTGGCCGAATCGCGCAGACAATGCCCTTTATTTGAGCAACGCTATACAGGCGAGGCCGAGATTGTGCACTATGACCACTACTAAGTGTAATTTTCACCTATTACTCTTAACCGTTTGATTACTTGCCGGCTACACACTCTATTTCTACAAGAGCATTTTTGGGCAAGGTTCTCACCGCAACTGCGGCACGCGCTGGGAATGGTGCACTAAAAAACTCGGCATACACCTCGTTCATCGCCGCGAAATCGGCCATATCTGCAAGAAAAACAGTAGTCTTAACTATGTGAGACATATCTGTTCCAGCCGCCTTCAGAATCTCTGAAATATTTTTCAACGATTGACGAGTCTGCTCCTTTATCTCCTCGGATGCAAAAACTCCGGTTTGAGGATCTATAGGCAATTGACCCGAAACGAACACCAAATTACCAATCTCCACGGCTTGACTATAAGGGCCTATCGCAGCCGGAGCTAATTCTGTTTGTATTGCTTTCATAATTTTCCCTTCTTTTTATTTAGACATCATTTCCTTTCTATCAGCATCTTACCACCGGCAGAAAGCAAGCAAGTTAAGCTAATAAAATGCAAAAATGCAAAAAAACAAGATAGAATACGAATATCAAGCCGAATATTCCCCATAAAACTCCCAAAAACACATGCTGAAATATTGAAAGAATTATAAAAATGTTATTTTAAGAAAAAGATAACATCAGAAAAAAGATAATTTCTTACCTTTGCATAGATTATGTACACGCGAAGAAATAATAACAACTAAATAAAAACATCAAGAAATGAAACTGAAACATTTAGCATTGCTATTGGGTCTTGCTGCCACATCAGCACCGGCCTTGGCTCAGTACGAAGGAACAAAGGTGTACGACCGTGTGGGACATGGTGAAGACAGCTTGCAATCTCTTAAGAATCTGAGTTTGTTCCAACAAGAAATCCAAAACCAAAATTTCACCTCTGCATATACCCCGTGGAAAGAATTGGTGGAAAAAGCGCCATTCGCACAAGTCGGCATCTATACAAACGGTGCATACATGTTGGCCATGCTCATCAGCCAAAGCCAAGATGCTGCTCAAAAACAAGTATATTTCAAGGAATTGATGGGACTTTATGACACTCGTCTTAAAAACCTCGACGGGCTCAACTCATTTACTCGTGAGCACCAACGCACCACACCGGGCGACATCATCGCATACAAGGCATACTATCATACCCTTTATGGACCCACTTGCGACCCTGCATACAATCTAAATGATTCTTACAAGATGTTTGCCGAAGCAATCAAACTTATCAACGAGAGCGGCGGTAGAGAGGTTCGTGGTTATGTGCTTGACACTTATTTCCGCGTATCATTGGCTAAATTCCAAAACAATCCAAACGGTTTCCGCGAACAATTCTTGCAAGACTACCTCGACAGCAAAGAAGTATGCGAGAAAATGTTGGAATCTGCCAAGTTAGTGTCTGACACCGCAGCTGCTCAAAAGATTGTTGCTGAGTACGACACCCCATTGAAC
>JAFOXE010000212.1 GCA_017425765.1 Paraprevotella sp.
CGAAATGGTGTATTCCAGTTTCTCTTGTTCTTTTTTGCTTCTCTTTGCATAGCCATAACCGGGTAAATCCACTAGGTACCACTCCTTGTTGATAAGAAAATGGTTGATTAACAACGTTTTTCCGGGCATGGATGAGGTTTTAGCTAGTTTACTTCGTTGTGTCAACATGTTGATAAGACTGGATTTACCTACATTTGAACGTCCGATGAACGCATATTCGGGTAGGTTGCTGTCCGGACATTTTTCCACAAAAGCATTACTGATGGCGAATTCTGCACTTTTAATTTCCATACGATTGTGATTTTGACAGCAAAGATAGAAAGAATTCTCTATAATGTGCAATCTTGAACGTAGGGTTTTCAAGTATTATACTAGGGTTATAATATATAATAAGGTGTTGTATGTGTATGTTTCTGTATAATATTTAATAACTGTTTGTTATGTGTGGAAAAACGATATGGAAATTAAAATATCTGTCTTTTTATGTGATTTTTAGGAAAAGGTGGGTGGCATTTATTTAAGAAATGCTATCTTTGTGTTATAATGAAGGCAAAACGAATTTTGATAGCAGACAGCGGTTCCACCAAAACAGCGTGGTTGTTAATGGAGGAAGGACTCACGGATGTGACATTTCGCACACGTGGTATCAATCCGGTGATGCAGTCGGAGGCCGAGATCACGGCCACATTGATTTCGGAATTGCTTCCGCAGTTGGCTGCTGCTACAATGGATAAGAGTAGGGCGACCGACATAGGCGAGATACATTTTTATGGTGCCGGATGCACACCGATGCGACGTTATGTGGTGGAAGGTGCACTAAGAAGTTGTTTCCCCAATGCAAACTTGTCTATTGAGAGCGACTTATTGGGGGCGGCCAGAGCCTTATGTGGTGCCAATGAAGGCATTGCATGTATTCTGGGAACGGGGTCTAATTCATGCTACTATGATGGTGTGCAGATTGTGCAGAATACGCCTTCGTTGGGATACATCTTGGGCGATGAGGGTGGTGGTGCTATGTTGGGCCGTCGTTTTCTAGGCGATTTGCTTAAAGGGCTGTTGCCGGATCCGGTTAGGATGAATTTCTTTGAAGAATATAAATTGCAGATGGACGCCATTATCGATAGGGTATATCGTCAGCCGATGCCCAATCGTTTTTTGGCTTCGTTGGCACCTTTTTTGGTGGCCAATCGCAACGTAACGGAAATACATGATTTGTTGGTGGATTCATTCCGTTCTTTCTTTGCACGCAACATCAGCAACTATGGTCGTCCGGAACTTCCGGTACACTTTGTAGGCAGTATAGCTTATCACTTTGGAGTGGAACTCGTGGAGGCCGCACGTGAAGAGGGGTTCTGGGTGGGACGTATAGAGTGTGCACCATTGCAGGGTATTGCCGACTATCATCGCGAGAATTAAATTTCGAAGAGGTGTTTCTGATTTTTTGAGGCCCTTTTAGAGGCAAAAGTGCTCGTAAAATGATAGAATTTAACATGGATGGGCATAAAAACTTAAAAATATGCTGTAAAGCATGCTTTTTTATTTGTTCTCGTAATAAAATGCCCATATCTTTGCATCGTTATCCTGAAAACAATCTTTTTACCTTAAACAAAACTAATACCTAAAAAAACTAGAAATAAAGGTCGCTGTGAAGCGACCTTTATTTATTTCTGCCTTTATTATGTTTTTCTTTTCTGTGCGCTTTTGTGAAGAAATATTTCGTTTTTTCGGTTATTTCTTGCGTATGTGTAATTAAGGTTAAATACCGGTGTTTTCTATTGTTCTGCTCGTGTATATGTATTAACTGTGCTATATATTTGTAACGTGTTTTTCGTAGTATTAGTTTTAAGGTTAGCAAAAGGTTGGGCTTCGGAGGAAGCCCTTTTTTTGTGTTTTGTTTGTTTCAAATTAGGAATAAGATAGTGATAGATGCGTGGTGTTGTCGCCCAAAGTGATTCATTCCTACACTTGATAATTCGAAAAAGTACATGATATAGAAACTACATGTATGGCACAAAAAAGAAGGCGTACATCTGAATGAATCAAGATGTACGCCTTAATGTAACCACACGTACGCCGTGATCAAGCAAGGCGTACGTGTATTTTATGGTGTGAATTACTCTGCCTTGTGAAGTTTCAAGCCTTGCACTTCGTTCCAGTGACCGCGAGTAAAGTCGGGCACCTCAACCGGAGCGCAGTTGTTGCTCATTGAAATGTAACCCAATTCAGCAACGCAGCACCACTCAGCCAAGTCGTAAACGTCCATGTCAAGAGGCAAACCATTTTGCAAGCAGTATACCAAACGATAGTCCATGATGAAGTCCATACCACCGTGACCACCTACAGTCTTAGCCTTTTCGCCAATTTCTTGGTACAAGGGGTGACGGTATTGAGCCACCAATGCAGCGTGAGCCTCAGGTGACAAGAAACCGTGTGCGTTCAAGTTCTCGTGGTTAGGAATACCTTCTACATTAGAAGCCTTACCTTCAAGAGCATAGCCTTGAACAGGATACTTGTTGGCAAAACCTGTGGTACCAGTAAGTTGGTACATACGGCTATAAGGTTGTGGATTCATTACGTTGTGTTGAATTTCAATAACCTTACCCTTTTCTGTACGAATCAAAGTAGTAGTTTGGTCACCATTTTGGAAGTCGGTGCATTCCTCACCGGTCTTGTTCTTTACGTACTCGGCGCCGTGGAAAGATTTTGTATCCATGGCCACCAAAGTCTTCATGCGGTCACCGCGGTGGATGTCCAACAATTGGCAGGCGGGGCCAAGGCCATGAGTAGCGTAAACGTCACCACGGTGCATGCGGTTGTATTCCATACGCCAGCCTAACTTGTCGTTTTCGTCCTTCTTCCAGTAGTAACCCCAGAAGTCATCAAGGTTATGGATGTAGGCACCTTCTACGTGTACAATTTCACCGAAGATACCCTTTTGTGCCATGTTCAAGGTGTTCATTTCGAATTCATCGTAGCAGCAGTTCTCCAATTGGATGCAGTGCAAACGAGTCTTCTCTGACATGTTGATAAGATCCCAGCAATCTTGTACGCTCATAGCTGAAGGAACCTCGATAGCAGCGTGCTTGCCTTGTTCCATAGCATAAAGTGCAACGGGCACGTGGTGCATCCAGTCGGTTGCTACGTATACGATATCGATGTCATTACGTTCGCAAAGTTCCTTGTAGCCGAACTCACCGCTGTATTCAGCAGCTTTGGGTAAACCGGCACGCTCCAATATCTTGTTGGCAGCAGCAGCACGTTCAGGAACATAGTCGCACAAAGCAACGATACGTACGTTTAGGCCTACATCGTTCATATGTGTCCAACGTTCAACAGCACCAGGACCGCGCATACCCAAACCTACGAAACCCACACGTACAGTATCAAGAGCAGCTGTCTTCAACAACAATGCATGTTCTTGACCGATGGGGCGTGACGGAACAACAGTGCGGATAACACCGTCTTCGCCTCTTGACCACTTAGTTGTAAACTGAGGATTGAGCCCATCTGCGTTAGCTTCCTTGGCCACGTTAGAACAGCTCACAGAAGCAAAAGCCAACATGGTGGCCATCACTCCAGCAAATAAAAATCTAAGCTTTTTCATTTTGTGAATAAGGTTAAATGAATTGGTTAATGATTATTTTATTTTGAGTGCAAATATAAGCTTATCTCATGACACGAGCAACTATGTTTGTCATAAAATGCATTTTATCTCTTTTTTTTGCCGAATTCGGAATCAATTTTTAGACATATTGAAACAAGGAAAGTTAGTCCTGTGCACACCATAACGAGCCAGAAGAAGTGTGTGTATCCTAAACTTTCTTGTAGATAGCCTGCAATCATTCCCGGCAACATCATCGACAAGGCCATTAACCCCGTACAAAACGCATAATGAGCAGTTTGATGTTTGCCTTGCGAATAATAGATAAGATACAACATATAAGCCGTAAAACCGAAACCATAGCCAAATTGCTCTACAAAGATACAGGTGCTGATAAGATTCAATGATGTGGTTTGCGCGTAAGCCAAATATACATATACAATGTCCGGAAGGCTGATGCTGATTACCATTGGCCACAACCATTTCTTCAATCCGCCTATAGAAACGGCAATTCCACCGAGAATGCCACCAAGGGTTAGCCCAATTATTCCTACGGTGCCTTGTACCCATCCCAGCTCAATGGTCGATAGTCCCAAGCCACCTTCGCTTACGGGGTCTATCAAGAACAAGTCGGTGATTTTAACCAACAGAGCCTCAGGAAAACGATACAATAACATGAATAAAATGGCCACATTCGCTTGTTTCTTGGTGCAGAAACTTACAATTGTTTCCCAAAACTCGTTCATGAATACGCGCATGTTTCGGGGCTCATTTTCTTGTCTGTCCGAGGTGGGGCAGGGCAACACAAAACGGTGATAAATCGTAAAGAGGATGAACAAAACGGCTAATACATAAAATGTCATGCTCCACGAAAAAGCAACGTCACGCGTGAATATCTCCAACTCGCCGGCTATGATTACAAGTAGTCCTTTACCCAAAATCATGCCCAAACGATAAAAGGTACTGCGTATGCCCACAAAGAGCGATTGCTCGTGTGCGGTTAAGGCCTGCATGTAATAACCGTCGGCAGCTATGTCGTGTGTAGCGCTGCTGAAGGCCATAAGCCAAAAGAATGCCAAAGAGAGTTTGAAGAAATAAGGGCCGGGTATGGTCCATGCTACGCATGCCAACGAAACGCTGATGCAGAGTTCCATAATAATGGTCCACCATCTTTTGGTTTTTAATAGGTCTACTATCGGGCTCCAAAAAGGCTTGATAACCCATGGCAGATATAGCCAACTTGTGTAAAAGGCGATGTCGGTATTTGAAATACCTAATCGTTTATACATAATGGTGGAGATGGTCATTACGGCCAGATAAGGCAGGGCTTCGGCAAAATAGAGCGTTGGAATCCACGCCCACGGGCTACGCTTTCCTTTTGGCCTATAGGAAATATGACTCATTTCGGTTCTTCGTAAAGATGTAATCGGTTATTATTTATAAATTTTCTTAATCTCGGTGTCTTTGTAATAGTGTTGCAGGATTTCGTTGTACTTATATCCCTTGGTTCCCATTACGGCAGCGCCAATTTGACACATTCCCACGCCGTGTCCCCAACCTGCGCCATGCAAAACAAATCGTTGTGGAACTCCATTTACGATGTCCATTTTATCAACAACGAAGGCCGAACTGAACAAATGCGTTTCGCTTAAAGTACGTCGTATTTCCAATTCCTTTCCGATGGTAAGTGTCTTTTCTGAACCTACGATTTTTAGTTTCGACAAGTGTCCGCCGTGGCCACGTTCCACCGGTATCAAATCAAGGATGTTGCCATAGTCGGCTTTCAAACGCTTACTGATTAGGGCAGCAAGTTCCTCTTGTGTATATTCCACAGTCCAACGATAGAAGTCGGTGGTTTCGCGGTCGTAATCGTTTAATACTTGCTCTAAAATCGCTTCGTCATGAGTATTACAGAAGGATGGAGGTGTGCTGCGAATCCATTTTTCGGCTTCATCTTCTTTTGTCAAGTCGGGCTTGTGGATGTTTGGGAATTCGTCTTCTTTGGGCAACAAGTCGTAGGCAGCACTCAAATATGGTTTGTGTGTGTCTTCCCAACAGAACTCGAATTCTTCTGTTACACCACCGCAGCATTTAGAGAATCGGGCGTCGCATACAGTGTCTTCATACGTAAGTATTTGTCCGCGTGTGGCTTTCACGGCCTTAATAACAGCCTCTTTGCTGGCTCTCGTAATACCTTGATATCGTTGACAATGGTCGTCGGCACATACGTCAAAGATACTATGGTCTTCGCGGTCGTACCATCGTATTGCTTCTGTATCCGTCTTGATGAAGGAGAAGAATCCACTTCCAGATTCGCTCATGCGTTTACGCTTTTCCATTTGGGCATACAACCAGCTTCTGCTTATTACAGCCGAGGCCTTCAAAAACTCTGGAGAACATGATGCATTCATCTCACTGGAGATGACGCTGATAAGATAGTCCTCTATGGGTAGTTGATTTATGGCGGTGATTTTCTCTTCCTCAACAACGAGTTTCAGTGTGCCTGAGAATATCTGCGTTTCTTCGCGTTCCCAATGGAATTGTTTACCGATGGTTACGTCATACAACGAGAAAGATGCTTTTTTCTCTACCGGTGTAAAGGTCAATTCTCGGTAAAGATTTCCATTCCATAGAATACCACCCTCGCTGCACTCCACTGTTTGTTCACCACGTAGTATTGCACCTTTGGCCGTGTAGTTCGTATTGAGTGAAAAGCGAATCGTTTGTCTACTCATGATGCCCACACTAACCTCAGGCTCTGCTTCGATTGCATTTTCTGCTTCGGCACGTTCTCTTTCGTTCTCGGCTTCGATGTCTTCGAGTGTAATACCTTTTATTTTGTTGTCTACGGCTTGTAGCTCTTCGTCGCTCAAGGTCACTTCGTTGAGAATTGCGACTGCTTGCTCGAAAGTAAGTCTTTCAAAGTCCGATTTTCTTGGTGTGATGATAAGACCGCCCATATCCAATGCCCCCGGGCTGATAAACATTTGCTTGTTTTCCGGTGCTTCGTAGCAATCGGGGCGGTGCTTCTTACGTGGAAACACCACGATTACCAATTCGTCTTCACGGCCGGCCGTCCATGATTGACGCCAGCAAACAATATTCATGCGTGGCTCGTTTTCGCCAGCAATGATGGGCAGTGCCTCGTATAGTTTGTGGAATAGAATACAATCTTTACCCGTAGGTATGGTGCGGATTACATAGGCAGGACACACATATCCCGTCAACTTGTACATACCGCATAGTGGCAGAACGCCTCCGGCATCTTCGACGGCCACTTCTTGTTCCGGTGTGAGCGGATATAGTTTCTCTGCCATATTTTCATAAGATTTCCAATCTCGTTCCAACGGAAGTACGCCGCGGTTGCCAGCCTGCAAATGCATGTGGTCGGGTGCAGAAGCTCCGCATACCGGACCATTGTAGAATACAATTTGTTCGGGCATGTTCCACGCCATGTGGCACATGGTGCGGAAATGTTCGGCTATGGATTGCGGCTTGTGGCGGCGCGAAGGTATGGTAAAGTGTTGAGGCAGAATGGGGAAGGGGTTCACCAACATCTGATATTGGCCAGCCAACATCAGAGAACGTTGTCGTGATGGCCTGTTCTTGTCGCAGAGGAAACAAGGACGGCTTTCAATGGCCTTTTTGTCGATGTTGGCACCGGTAGATACCATTCGAGCCGGATTGTACTGGGCTTGTAATTGATGGTCGTCGTGCACCAAATCTTTAACTTCCACACTCCTTAAATCCTCATAACGGGTGCGAACTTCCTCCCACACCTCCAACTGTCGGTTGAAGAATGCTTGAATCTCCTGGCTATCAACTGTATGTTGCCACTTTTTGTTGAGCATTTGGCGTGCGGTGATTTCAAGGCTGCGCAAACGGTCTTTGTAGGTGTTGTTGGCATTTACCTTTGTAATGTCGAGTGCAGCATCAGAATTTCCTTCCCATCTGCGGCACAAGTATAGCTCGGTGTAAATGCGGCCTATCCGGTAATGACGCGACAAACACAATCCAAGTGCATAGTCTTCGCCATAGCTTGTGTTGGGAATTTGTAGGTCGCGGAGCAAGGGGGTGTAGAATGCTCGTGGAGCACCCAATCCGTTGATGCGCAACGCATTGTTACGGCCATTTTCGGGTGTCCATTCCTTGTGATCGATAAGTCCTGGTGGTAAGGTGTTCAAGTCGAAGTCCGTCATTCGGTAGGCGCCAATCACCATAGCTGCTTGTTGCTGATAAAAGGCATCGCGAATACTTTGCAACGTATTAGGTCCACTATACAAGTCGTCAGAGTCCAACTGTACAGCAAAACGTCCACATTGCGGATGATGGGCAGCCAGGTTCCAACAACCGCCAATGCCCAAATCGTCGCGTTCGGGCACTACGTGAATTACACGTGGGTCGGTGGCGTATTTGGCAATGGCTTCTGATGTCCCGTCGGTAGAGCCATTGTCTACAATTATCAGGTTGAAGGGAAATGTGGTTTCTTGCGTCAGTACACTTTGAATGGCATCCTCAATGGTGCGTACTCGGTTGCGTACCGGAATAATCACCGAGGCCTCCACTTCAAACGATTCTGTATCAAACCTTATGTCGTCAAACTCATCGGAGGCTAGGTAGGCATTGATAGCTTTAAGGTGTTCAGTACAAGCCTTTTCCATTTCGATTTGCACTTGTCGGTTTTTGGGGTCGACGTAATCGAAATTCTTTTCTCCACTTTTCCGGGTATCTATTTCAACTTCCGTATATAACGATTCGTTCAGGTGGAACGGAAGGCCTTTGCGACTTAAAAAAAGTCTAAGGTCGTACAAGCCCGCATATTTATAAGAAAAAAGGTTTTCTTGAGCAAAATATTCTTTTACATCCGCGGTTCGTAGCAACAAAAGTGAGCCAAATTGGAAATCATCGCGTATGCTGCCCACTTGATAGTCGATGACCGGTTGCGATTTAATGCAGCCATCCGGTAATACGATGCGGTGGTCGGAATAGATCATAGGGGCATTGCTGTCTTGTGCCACTTTCAATATTCGTGCGATGGCGTGGTAGCCTAACTGCAAAGCCGACGGTTTGGTGTAAAGTAACATATAAGCAGCTTCGCACTTTTCTGCCAGCATGCGCAGACTTTCGGTGCTGCACAACGTATTTTTATAGTGCAGAATGGGGCTGTCGTCTATGTTATTCTTCTCTTTTGGACTTGAGCTAAGCAAGTAAATTTGATGTACATTTGCATCAGCTTTCAACTCGTTGAGGGTTGCCAAGGTTTGCGCCTCGTTATTGTAGGGTATAAAACAATCTATTTGTTGTCGCATACGATTCAATGTGTGGATGTATGTAAAATATTATTTATGCAAACATAACGAAAAAGTTTTAATTCCGCTACTTATTTTCCCTATTTTCAGTATAAAGAAAAGACACCGTGGTGTGTAGGGTGTTTACACCATGGTGTCGTTGTGTTAAGGCGAGCGTGTAGTGTATGTTCACATCATGGTGTCTTTTTTGCCACATCGTGGAGTGTAGAAAGTACGGTTTTCGTACTGCGTTTATAATATTTATAAGGTGTATGGGTGTGACAATACGCGAATTTAACTATCTTTGTAGCCGTAAAGTGCATAAGTAGATAATGGAAAATGCGAAAACTGCCCTTTTAGGCAAAACTCTATCCGAATTAAAAGTCTTGGTGTCAAAGGCCGGTTTGCCTTCCTTTGCCGGTAAACAAGTGGCCGAATGGATTTATGGACGTAAAGTGAAGAGTATCGACGAGATGACAAACATATCGTTGAAGAACCGTGAGGCGCTGAAGGCTATGTGCGAAGTGGGTTGCTCGAATCCGGTGGAATGTCAGCGTTCGGTGGATGGAACGGTAAAGTATTTGTATCGTACTGTAGAGGGAGGTTATATTGAAAGTGTTTACATTCCGGATGGCGATCGTGCCACGTTATGCGTTTCGTCGCAAGTGGGATGTAAGATGAATTGTTTGTTCTGTATGACCGGTAAGCAGGGTTTTTCCGGACATTTGAGCGCGACGGATATTTTGAATCAGCTATATTCTTTACCCGAACGAGGTACACTTACGAACGTGGTGTTTATGGGGCAGGGGGAACCTTTTGACAATCTTGACAATGTGTTGCGAGCCACTGAGATACTTACGGCCGACTATGGATACGGGTGGAGCCCGAAACGAATTACTGTTTCTACGGTAGGATTGCGTAAGGGGTTAAAACGCTTTCTTGACGAGAGCGATTGTCATTTGGCCATAAGCTTGCATAATCCGTTCCCGGCTGAGCGTGCCGCATGGATGCCGGCGGAACGTAGTTTCTCCATAACCGAGATGATGACTCTTTTACGTCAATATGATTTCTCGCATCAGCGTAGGCTGTCGTTCGAATATACTATGTTTGGCGGTGCAAATGACAGCATCAAACATGCACAGGAACTAGTGAAGCTTTTGCGAGGATTGGAGTGTAGAATCAACTTGATTCGTTTCCATCAGATTCCCGATGTGGATTTACATGGAGCCTCCGAGCAGAAGATGGTAGAATTCCGTGATTATTTGACACGTCATGGCATCTTCACTACCATACGAGCCTCACGAGGAGAAGACATATTTGCAGCTTGTGGCTTACTGAGCACAGCTAAGCAACAAGGTATAGATATAAAGACAAAACAATAAAAATGGAAATGAAACATCTTGGAACTATATGGTCAAGCATATGCTTGCTCGTGGTGCAAGCACTTTGTTTGTTATCGTGCGATAGTGAATTTGTGAAGCCGGCGGCTAGCGGACGCCCTTATGAGGTGATGGTGGTGGTAGACGACTCTTTGTGGCAACGCCCTTCCGGACGTGCACTATTTAATGTGCTCGACACCGACATACCCGGATTGCCTCAACCCGAGCGTTCGTTCCGCATCTCGCAGGTAGACCCCGATAATTTTGATAAGATTTTGAACATCTTCCGCAATGTGATTCGTGTAAAAATCAATAAAAAGGAATTTACACGTACTAGAATGAAATTTGTGCGTGACCTGTTTTCTCGTCAGCAGGTTATATTGACTATTCAAAGTCCATCGGAAGAGGATTTTGCCACCTATGTGGAGAAACACAGCAAAGATATTATTCATTTCTTTGTACGCACCGAGATGAATCGACTCATTCGTGAATTACATAAAGAGCATTCGGTATTGGTGGCTGATATGGCGCGAGATATGTTCGACTGTCGTCTACTTGTGCCCAAGGAGATTCAGAGCTACAAAAAAGGAACAGATTTCTTTTGGACCTCGTCCAACTCCGCCTCCGCTATGGTGAATATATGTATGTATGCCTATCCTTATGAAGGTCCACAGACATTTAATAAAGAATACGTGTTGGCCAAGCGTGATTCGTTTATGAAAGCAAATATCCCGGGTTCAAAACCCCATATGTATATGACTACTGATACATTGTGTACTACAGTAGTTCCTATTACTGTGAAGGATGCGTTCGCTTTAGAAACTCGTGGTTTGTGGCAAATGAAGAACGACGGAATGGGTGGTCCATTTGTAAGTCATTCGCGTGTTGATACGGTGAACAATCGAGTAGTGGTGGTGGAAGGATTTGTTTTTGCGCCCGAGAAAATGAAACGTGGTTTGATTCGTCGTTTGGAGGGCTCGCTCTATACATTGAATCTACCAGAAGAAAAGGAAACAGAACTCTCTACAAATATTCCGGAGGCTGCTGCAGAGGAAGAAACAGATCAATAGCAATTATAAGAACATCAGAATATGGAAAACAGAAGAATAAGAGTGGGCATCACCCACGGTGACATCAACGGCGTAGGCTACGAAGTAATATTGAAGACTTTTGCAGACACCACCATGGCCGAACTTTGCACTCCCATTGTATATGGTTCGCCTAAGGTGTTGGCTTATCATCGCAAAGCATTGGAGTCAAGTACCAATTTCCAGACCATCAATGTAGCAACCGATGCTGTGGAAGGAAAGTTAAATCTATTGAGTTGTACCGAGGAGGAGATAAAAATAGATTTTGGTAAGCCAACAGCCGAAAGTGGAAAGGCGGCTCTTTTGTCGCTCGAGTGCGCCATGAAGGACTACAAGGAAGGTTTAATCGATGTGTTGGTGACCGCTCCCATCAATAAGAACTGTATTCAAAGTGATGTATTCCGCTTTTCTGGTCACACTGAATATATACAAGCATGTGTGGGTGAGGGCGCAGAGGCTTTGATGATATTGATGAACGAAAATTTACGTGTAGCCCTTGTTACCACACATTTGCCTCTAAAGGATATTCCTGCGGCCATTACTCAAGAGGGCATAGAAGCAAAACTACGTATATTTTTGCATACGTTGAAGCAAGATTTTACCATCTCAAAACCACGAATAGCCGTACTAGCGCTGAATCCTCACGCCGGCGAAGAAGGTTTGTTAGGCTCTGAGGAAAAAGAAATTATTATTCCGGCTATGAAGGCAGTAGACCCGGAAGGAACCTCATGTTTTGGGCCCTTTCCGGCAGATGGATTCTTTGGCTCAAGAACCTATGAACACTTCGACGGAATACTGGCAATGTATCATGATCAGGGACTTGCACCCTTCAAAACATTGGCCATGGAAGACGGTGTAAATTATACAGCGGGGCTCTCTATTGTACGTACTTCGCCTGCACACGGAACTGCATACGACATCGCAGGAAAGGGATGTGCCGATGAAAATTCATTCCGTCAGGCCATCTATACGGCTATTGATGTTTATCGTAGTCGTCAGGCTTATGCCGAGGCGCATGCACGTCCATTGGCAAAAGTGTATCACGAAAGACGTGATGATAGCGACAAACTGAAACTCAATTCAGAGGACTAACTACTTCGGATGAACACCAAGGTAAGGAACATCTTTTTCGGAATCGGTGTACTGGCTATTGTGATTATGCTGTGCACCTTCGATATGTCGTACGATGAATTGTGGGTCAATCTGAAAAAGGCCGGATTCTGGTTTCCTGTGGTTGTATTGCTATGGGTGCCCATCTACATGATGAATGCGTGGGCGTGGCGTGCCATAGTGAACGACGGTGTGAATCACAAGTTGTCTTATTGGCGGATGTTTAAGTATACGGTAACGGGGTTTGCATTAAACTATGTTACCCCGGTGGGATTGTTGGGCGGGGAACCCTATCGCATCATGGAATTGACCCCTTATGTGGGGGCGGCAAAGGCAACCTCGAGCGTAATCCTATATGCCATGATGCACATCTTCTCTCATTTCTGCTTTTGGACGTTCTCAATTGTTCTTTACTTGGCGTTGTATGGAGCCGGAATGGGAGTGGGGATGTCTATCATGATGTTGATATTCACATTGTTCTGTGGGCTGGGTGTATATTTCTTTATGAAGGGTTATCGAAATGGTCTTGCGATGAAAGGACTTTGCCTCTTCGGTAAACTTCCTTTATTAGGACGCAAAATAAAAGACTTTACGGAACGCAATGAGGAGGCTATCCATAAGGTAGATCAACAGATAGCAGAATTGCACAAACAAAGACGCTCAACATTTTATCTTTCTCTTTCGTTGGAATTCTTTGCCCGCCTACTTGGTTGTGTGGAGGTTCAGTGTGTGTTGATGATATTGGCGGCCGACAGCGTTTCTTTTTATGATTGTGTGCTGATTCAAGCATTTACATCATTGTTTGCCAATTTGTTCTTTTTTATCCCTATGGGAATGGGGGCTCGTGAGGGAGGTTTTGCTCTTGCCGTCGATGGCTTGACTATGCCCGGGGCCTATGGCGTGTATACCGGATTGATTACTCGTGTACGTGAACTAATCTGGATAGCCATCGGATTGGTGCTGCTGAAGGTTGGTAACAAACGTATGCAAGCAGGGAAATAACGAGGTAAGTTTTAGTTTTTTATACTGACATAATTGCACTAAACTCCTTTTTTATGTAATTTTGTCAGCATATTATAATAAGGTATATATAGTTAGATGAATACATCGGAGATTCAAATGTTGAAGAAACGTTATGGCATCGTGGGTAATTCTGAAGGGTTGAACCACGCACTTGACGTAGCTTTACAAGTAGCAAAGACCGATTTGTCGGTGCTCATTATGGGCGAAAGCGGTGTAGGAAAAGAAATTATACCGCGAGTAATTCACGATAACAGTCTGCGCAAAGGAAAGAAATATTTTGCGGTAAACTGCGGTTCAATACCAGAAGGAACTATTGATTCGGAGCTCTTCGGACATGAAAAAGGTGCCTTTACAGGAGCTGTTGGTGAGCGTGAAGGTTATTTTGGGGCCTCTAATGGTGGAACATTGTTTCTTGATGAGGTGGGTGAACTTCCGTTGTCTACGCAGGCACGATTGCTTCGTGTACTTGAAACAGGGGAGTATATCCGTGTGGGAAGTAGCGAGGTGCGCAAAACCGATGTTCGCATCGTGGCTGCAACAAACGTAAATATGTCTGCTGCTATCAGAGATGGTCGCTTTCGCGAAGATTTATTCTATCGACTGAATACAATACCCATCAAGATGCCGGCTTTGCGTGAACGTGGCGACGATGTGGTGTTGCTCTTCAAAAAGTTTGCACTTGAGACGGCTGAGAAATACAATATGCCCGAGCCGGTGGAACTGACAGAGACGGCAAAACAGAAACTTAAGAGCTATCCTTGGCCGGGAAACGTACGTCAATTAAAGAACATCACCGAGCAGTTGTCGGTATTGTTGCGTGAGGAGCGTATAGTTACCCCCGAGGTGTTGCAACAATACGTACCTGATTCTCCGCAGTCGTACGAACTCATGCCGCTTAATCCTAAAAGCGAATCGCATAGCTTTGAGAATGAGCGTGAAATACTATATAAGATACTCTTCGATTTACGTAACGACGTAACAGAACTGAAGAAATTGGTGCATAGTCAGCAAGAACGTACAACTTCAACTTCGGTGGCTATGGCGCCCGTGGATTCAACTTATCCTTATATTCACCCTTCTGTGAATATGCAAATCTCAAGGGATGTGAAAGCGGAAGATGATTTTATTCAAATGCCGGAGGAGTATGTGGAGGAATCCCTATCTCTTGTGGATTGGGAGAAGCAGATGATTATTAAAGCCCTTGAGAAAAATAGAGGTAAGCGAAAAGGAACAGCTAAAGACTTGAACATCTCGGAACGAACACTATATCGTAAAATTAAGGAATATGGATTGGATAAAGACTTTATTTAGAGCAAGAGTGAGCGGCTTATGCGTAGTTGCTTTGCTTTTGTTGTGTAGTTGTGCCGTATCTTACAAGTTCAACGGAGCTTCGATAGACTATGAGAAAACAAAGACTATACAGATAGACCCATTTCCCATTCGTTCGGCGTATGTGTGGGCCCCTATGCAGGCCATGTTTAATAATAAACTAACCGATCTTTATGCTTCGCAAACAAAACTTCGCCAGGTAAAGCGCGGTGGAGATTTGCACATTGCCGGTGAGATTATCGGTTTTGACCAATATAACAAGGGTATAGCCGCAGATGGGTATTCTTCGCAGGTGCAGTTGAAGGTAACGGTTAATGTACGTTTTACCAATAACAAGAACCACACCGAAGACTTTGAACGCCAATTCTCAGCGACGGCAGATTACGATGCCTCACAACAGTTGATGAACGTCCAAGATGAATTAGTTACTCAAATGATTAAAGACATAACCGATCAAATATTCAACGCCACTGTGGCCAATTGGTAATTCTGGCGCTCATAGGATTTTAGTATGAATCTCGTTAGTTACATAAAACATCCCGAACTATTGGATGCCGGCACCTTGACCCAGTTGTGCAGTCTTGTGCGTCGTTATCCATATTTTCATACGGCTAGAATGTTGATGCTGCTTAATATGTACAAGCAACACCATGAGGCATTTGGCGAGGAACTGCGCAAAGCAGCATTGTTTGTGCCAGATCGTAAGATGCTGTTCAACTTGATTGAGGGGTATAAATATGTACTTGAGCCGCTTAAGAAGAATACACCTTTGCGAGAAAAGGAAGACGAGGTGGATGGAACGGATCGTACACAATCGTTGATTGATTCCTTCTTGTCGGGATTACCCGAGGAACAATCTAAACGAAGGCATCGTGCAGATGCGACTGTGGATTACATGGCCTATTTGTTGCAGAATGAAGAAAATCAACCCGAAATATTGTTGGAGGGCACACCCGAGATGCCGCATCAGGACTTGATTGATGATTTCCTGACCAAAGGTGA
>JAFOXE010000213.1 GCA_017425765.1 Paraprevotella sp.
CTACCACCGTAGCTACCACCGCCAGCCCATGGCTCCGCGGCATGCAAGTGGGTGATACACATAGCATTGCAGTCAGCCACGGCGAGGGTAAGTTTGTGGTCAACGAGGCATTGGCAAAGGAACTCTTCGAGAATGGTCAAGTAGCATTCCGCTATGCGGATCCTATGACGGGCGAGGCTACGATGGTATCGCCACACAACCCTAACGGTTCGTATTATGCCATCGAGGGTATCATCTCACGCAATGGTCAGATCCTCGGTAAGATGGGTCACACCGAGCGTTGGGAAGAAGGTGTATTCACCAATATCGCAGGCAACAAATGCCAACCTCTGTTCGAGAACGCAGTGGCATATTTCCGCAAGAAGTAATCCTGCCTATATACCCAAAAATAGAGCATATCTCACCGATATGCTCTATTTTTTATCCTTGCCTTTACACTTTACACCCTACGCTCTACACAATGTACTTTTGCACTTTTATTAAGATTTCTTCTGCTTGTACCGTCCTTGGTACTCCCGTGTAAATAACCAAGGACGAACAAAGGATGAACCAAGGAACGACCAAAGAACGCCGAAATAGAAAATGTGCGTTTTGTTAAGATTGCACTCTCTTTTTTCTCTCTTATACCTTGCCCTGTTTTACCGCCCGACAACATCGCACTTCTTTGTCCATTATACCCAAATGGTATTCGGGTACATCATATCTCTAACCTCTAAACAGCAACACCTACATTTTGCAACATCTACTTAGCAAAAAAAATAAATATGGTCGCAAGTGCTGAGATTTGACCCCTTTTTTGGTATATATATGTAGGCATGTGCAAAATAACAAATAACACCAAACAATAAACCATTATGCAAGAACAAAGACCTATCTTATTGACCTATTCGAGTGTGTGGTCACACCGAGTATTAGAAAGTATTGCTGAGCCTTATGCACAGCGAGTAATTAACGAATGTGCGCAAAGCGGCTATATCATCGTCAGCCCTTGCGAGCAGCTCTGCCTTGATATGCAAATTTCAGTAGATGGTGCAGACGAGGCGGCAGAGCAAAGCCACCCATGTGCACAACTGTTTAAGCAGATGAATGACATCTTTAAACAAGCGACAAACTACTCGTGGATGCCGCTGTATGAAAAGACGATTGTGCACCAGGATGGTCACCTCGAGTTGCATACCTATCTCAAGGCGATAGTGATCTTCAACTACAAGCATCGACTGAATATCCGTGAGGCAGGCACACAGGACGATTTAGAGGGCATGTATCAACTGGGCGAGGAGATAACTAAACTCTTCACACCAGAAGCAAAGGTGCTCCGACCAAGCACGACGGACGAACTGTACGCCTCCTATGCAGACTGCTACCTCAATTCCAAACCAGACTGCCGCAGCGTCCGCATGTCACGTCACGCCCACGGCGAAGCGTTTATTTCGATGTAACAATAATAACTACAAATATATACTATGCCTATGCGCCAATTCAAAAAGACCAAACGTGTCATTACTCGCGAGGAACAACTCACCCTTCATGAGAATGCAAAAGCAGCAGCTCAGCGTGACCGCGAAGAAAAACAACGCCTCATAACCGAAGGCAAACATCGCCGCGAACTAATCAAAGTCGATGCCCGCACCTCCATTGTCCGCTACATTCCCATCGAACAAAAAAACGAATAATCACTTTTAACTATAACTATATGATAGACATCAAACAAATTATTCAAGAAGCGTCCATAGATGCAATGCACAGGAATGTGAAGTTCATCAAAAATCTTTTGATATACGGTATGAATATGGAGCGGATTGGCAGTCTTGTTATCTTTACTGCTGACAATCCAAATTCTGCGCAACCCATTGATACCAAGACAAATGACGAACTAATAAAAGCGTTAAGCGACGAACTCCAACGCTGCCATTATATACATCTTCCCGTGACAGGCTCCTTCGGCACAAACGAAGCAAATGCAGTTGTCGCCTTTAACATGCGAATTACCTCCGCAAAGCGAATCAACTACGACTACCAACAATCGTCGTTCTTCTTCATTCACCCCAATGACACCCAAGATGGGTTTGTTGCCGAATACTGGGAGAAAGGAAAAACAAATGCGCCAGTAGAAAATGTCCGCAATCCTTATATTAAGAAAGCAGAAACAGATCTGCAACATACTGATGGTGCTTATACATTGTCAAGCAATCATTATACCTTCCATTTGAGCGATTCATTGTTTGCGTCCGTAATCAAAAGAATCGAATCTGGTTTAGAGATTGTTGCCAAGAAATATCATATCGAAGATAAGGATTGGCTATTAGATTACCTCACTAACTCTATAGGTCTGAAAATATCAACCATGCGTGCCTATTTCAATGGCGAAATGGTAGTAGAAAGGGCAAAATTGAATCATAAGGAGCGCTCAGAATCTCTATTCCCTGGTCATGAATATCGTATGTGGGTACAAACCGATTATGCTCATCAAAAGTCACCGAACCTACACACCAGGTCGAAAGAAGAAGGTTGGGAACTTAAGGTATATATCAATACTTGCGAAATATGGGAAGTTATCAAGAAGGGAAAGAGAATATCTGATAACCCAGATGAATTTCGAGATGTCGTTGAGGACTTGAAAAAATGGTTTAAGTTGCAGACAACGGTACCAGGGCAGACAGGTAACAATCAAGAAACTGCTTACAATAAGTGGATTGCACTTAACGAAGAATAACGACAAATACATCGTAAAAGATTATGGAAAAGTTAACAACACAACAATTAAAAGGTATC
>JAFOXE010000214.1 GCA_017425765.1 Paraprevotella sp.
ACGCCCACTTCGTTAAAACGCAGAAGTTCTTTTAATTCAAAGATTGTGCTCTGGTCGGGTAAACTTGGATATCCAATGGCCGGTCGGATGCCACAGAATTTGTTGGCATGCAGTTCGGAAGGTGTGAGTTTTTCGTTGGACGCATACCCCCAATAATTTCTTCGCACCTCTTCATGCATGCGTTCTACTCCGGCCTCTGCCAATCGGTCGGCTAAGGTCTGTGCAAGCAGATGTTTGTAGGCATCTGCATAAGGTCCATTTTCAAAAAGATGTTCAAATGCTTCGTCTACTGTGCCTACGAATACACCAAGAGTATCTCGTTGCCCTTCATTATTTATAGGACGAAGAAAGTCGGAGAGGCACAAGCATGGTGCGTCGGGTTGTTCCGGATATTGCTGTCGTAAGAGTGGAATACGCACGATGGATTGCAAGCCACCTTCCGAAGTCTTGCCGGTGTAGACAATAAGATCATCGTCATTACTGTTACATTCATATAGGCCAAACTGTGCATGTACCTCGAAGATATCTTCGTTTTCTTTAAGCAGACGTTGTGCCTCTTTGAAGAGTTGCATGGCTTCGGCTGCTTTCGGTCGCTCTCGTTCCGGGAATTGCGCCAACCACGAAGCCCTGCAAGCATCGCAACCATGAATGTGGGCGATGCGGGCAAACTTCGCTGCAAATCCCCACGCATGGAAAAAGTACACCCAATTGATGTAGGGAGCTACCTCATAAAACTTATAATTCAGTGTTTTTATCATCTATTGAAGAGCAGTCGTTGACCTCTGTAACCATCGTCAATACGTCCTTGGTCAAACACCAGATGGCCATTGCAATATGTTTTCTCTACTTTCCATTCAAATGATTCACCTTCCAGCGGACTCCATCCGCATTTGCTTAGTACATCGTTTGTGCAGAGTTGCCACGGTGCAGTGGGGCGTACCAACACCAAATCGGCTTGATAGCCTTCACGAAGGAAACCACGTTTTTGGATGCCGAAAAGTTGAGCTGGGGCATGACACATTTGCTGCACCACATCTGCCGGTGTCCAAAGTCCTTGGTTACTCATTTGTAACATACTTACTAGCGAAAATTGTATCATAGGCATGCCCGACACCGCTTTTATGCAACCGCCTTGTTTCTCATTCAATAAGTGTGGTGCATGGTCGGTGCCCACAACATCCACTTTCCCGTTTGTAATGGCCTTACGCAAAGCATCACGATCGACTTCCGTTTTAATTGCCGGGTTGCATTTAATGCGAGTTCCTAATCGGGCATAGTCTCGATTGCAGAACCATAGGTGTGCCACACAGGCCTCTGCCGTAATGTTCTTCTGCACATGGTCGGTGCCGGGTGTACAGAGAGGTTTGGCCTCCAATAGTTCTAATTCCTTGGCTGTGGTGATGTGGGCGATGTGCAATCGAGCTCCCGTTTTTTCTGCCATCTGCACGGCAAGTTCTGAAGAGCGATAGCATGCTTCTGTGTCGCGTAGTTCGGGATGATACTTCACATCCGGATCTTCGCCATATAAATCACGCAAACGTTTTTGGTTATCAAGGATTCGTTCTGTATCTTCGCAGTGGGTCATAATTAGCATTGGCGATTCTCCGAATACTCGAAGTAAGGCCTCCTGACGGTCAACGAGCATGTTTCCGGTGCTGCTACCCATAAATAGTTTTACTCCACATACCGATTTGGGGTCGAGGTGTTGCAGTAAGTGTGTATTGTTGTTGGTGGCTCCAAAAAAGAAGGAATAGTTTATCCTGCACTTTTCTTGTCCGAGTGCATACTTAGCCTCGAGCGTTTCAAGGTCGGTGGTTAGCGGACTCACGTTGGGCATATCCATGATTGAGGTTACACCACCCGCTGCTGCAGCACGGCTTTCGCTTTCCATGTCGGCTTTGTGTGTAAGGCCGGGTTCGCGGAAATGTACGTGGTCATCTATTACACCGGGCAGTAGGAAAGCTCCTTCTGCATCCACCACGTGGTCGAATGGTTCGTACTCGGCAAGTTCATTGGCATCCGTTGCGATGCGACGGATTATTTCGTTTTCTATAAGCAAGCAACCTTTGTTTGTTTTACCTTCATTCACAAGGGTTGCATTCTTGATTAACGTCTTCATGAGAAAGTTTGTTTTAGGTGTTGTTGTATCAACGCAAAAATAGTGATTTGTTTGGATAAACATGATAAAAGAGGTAGTTTTGCAACATACTTTATGGAAAAAAACGTGTAGAAGGAAGATATTGAACAACTGCTGTTAGAAACCTCTCTAAATGAAGACAAATATATTACAACCTTATCGTGCTTTGGTGTTCGATTTCGATTTGACAATTGCCGATGCCAGTGCATGGATTGTGCAGAGCTTTCAAACTGTGTTGCGAGCAAATGGATATGGTGATGTAGATGATGAGGCTTGCCGTCGCACCATCGGCATGACGTTAGAAAATGCGTTTGTTACCCTTACCGGACGTAGTTTTGTTGATGAGGATGTGTGGCGTATGAAACAAGAATACATCGCCGTGTGTCGCCCTAAGATAGCAGAACACACCACGTTCTACCCTGAGGCTTTAACCTTTTTACACCGTATGAGAGAAGAGGGGAAACGATTGGCAATTGTTTCTACCAAGATGGCTTCGGTGATTAGGCAAACTCTGGAGCGATGTGATATGACGTCGTGGTTTGAGGTGATAGTAGGTGGTGAGGATGTAACTCAACATAAGCCGGACCCTACTGGGCTGTTTTGCGCCATGGAACGATTAGGTGTTAGCAAGGAAGAAACACTTTATTTTGGCGACAATATTATTGACGCCCAAACGGCGGTAAATGCCGGTGTGGATTATGTAGGAACGCTCACTGGAGTGCACACCCGTGCCGAATTGGAGGCCTATCCGCACGTGGCGGTTGTGCAACATCTCGAGCATCTGTTATAAAAAGAGACGAGCATCTAAGGGGTAGTTAGATGCTCGTCTTGTTTCATTAAGATGTACGCCTTGATGCGTTCACACGCTCATCTCTTTTTGTAACGACGTCGAATGAATAAATATACAATGCTCAAAATCAATACGCCTAATGTGATGTTCAGTGAAAGCAGGTTGCTGCCCCAAATGGGATTCAAACCATAGAGTATTGCTGCCAACCAATAGAACGCAGCATAGGTCCACCACATTTTTGCGCAAGCCCGATTATAGGCTGCAACGTCGACAATGCTCTCCGGATTGATGGTTGTGCCCGGCCAAAACCACATCGGTTTGGTGGTTCGAAAAGCATGCAATCCTATAAGTACAAAAAGCACTCCAAGGCATAAAGTTGTTTGTATAATAAGGTGCATATCGGCAAATTCAGGTTTAGATGAATTATGCAAATGGTCTTTTTGGATATTTGCGGAACCATCCGTCCCAACGCAAGCGCATCACACCAAACATAGCTTCACTAAATATGCCACCACTCATTTTACTTGTGCCTAATTCGCGATTTACAAAGATTACGGGTACTTCCTTGATGCGGAAACCACATTTATGAGCGGTGTATTTCATTTCAATCTGGAAAGCATATCCCTTAAAACGTACTTTGTCTAGTTCAATGGTTTCCAGCACTTGACGGCGATAACACTTAAAGCCTGCAGTAGTGTCGTTCACGTGAAAGCCGGTAATAAAACGAACGTATTTGGATGCGAAGTACGACATCAATACGCGTCCTATAGGCCAATTCACGACATTCACACCGCTTACGTAGCGCGAGCCGATGGCTACATCATAACCCTCATCGGCACATGCCGAGTATAAACGTGGTAAATCGTTTGGATTGTGACTGAAATCAGCATCCATTTCGAAGATGTAGTCGTACTTTTGTTCTATGGCCCACTTGAATCCTGTGATGTAGGCCGTACCTAAGCCCAATTTACCCGAACGTTCGATAAGAAATAGGCGGTCTTTGAATTCCTCCGCCATTAAATTCTTTACGATTGCTGCAGTGCCGTCGGGCGAACCGTCGTCAATAATAAGCACGTTGAATTTCTTGGGTAATCCGGTTACAGCACGGATGATACTCTCTATGTTCTCCTTCTCGTTGTATGTAGGAATAATAACAATACTATCTGACTGCATGGTATTATGCTTGATTTAAGGTGTTTCTCTTGTTCGTTTAACGTATAGCAAATATATAAAGAATATGTGAAACTAAACTATAGTATAGAATTATTTAGCAAGGCAAACAAGTTTTTTTATCATTTCTTTGTATTTTTGTGCGAATTTTGAAGATGGATATACAGGAACTACAACATTTATATTCGGAGCATAAGCAGGTGAAAGCCCTAGGCAAAGTGCTGCAAGACGACAAAGTACAAACGTTACATTTGAGTGGTATGTGCGCTTCGTCGGCTCCACTAGTGTTTGCTTCATTGGCTTGTGCCGCGCCCCAAGCACTAAACAGACCTTATTTGTTTGTGTTGGACGACGTCGAGGAGGCCGGTTATTTTTATCATGACTTAACCCAAGTGTTGGGCGACAAGAATGTACTGTTCTTTCCGTCTTCTTTTCGTAGAGCGTTGAAATTCGGTCAACGAGATGCAGCCAATGAAATACTACGTACCGAAGCATTGAGCCGAATCACCGGTGGCGATTTACCTTTGTTCTTAGTTTCTTATCCCGACGCGTTGGCCGAGAAAGTGGTGTCCCAAAAGCAACTATCCGAACATACTTTGCAGATTACTGTGGGCGAAGAAGTTGATATCTCTTTTGTGGAAAGCACGTTGTTTGAGTACGGATTTCAGCGTGTGGATTATGTGTATGAGCCGGGACAGTACGCGGTTCGTGGAAGTTTGATTGACGTGTATTCGTATTCTTCTGAATACCCTTATCGCATTGACTTCTTTGGAGATGAGGTGGACAGTATTCGTACGTTCGAGGTCGAAACACAATTGTCCAAGGATAAGCACGAAAGGATTACCATCGTACCACAACTTAAGCAAGGTCAGCAAGAGAATATCCCTTTTACGTCTTTTTTGCCTGATAACACGGTGTTGGTGCTAAAAGACCTACTTTATGTGACCGAATCGGTGGAGAAAATCTTTAAGGAGGGCTTTGCCCGACAAGCTGTGGTTGAGCAAGAGGCTATCAACGAAATGCACGAGCAAGAATTGTTTGCTCAAATAAAAAAAGATTTCTTGCTTACAAATGGCAATCAGTTTCTTGGCGATGTGTCGAGCATGAAACGTGTTGAATTTGGGCATCGACCAACCGGAAATCCGCAAGCTACAATAGCGTTTAACCTTACTGCACAACCTATTTTTCATAAGAATTTCGAGATGGTTTTCTCGTCGTTCTCCGACTATATAAGTAGGGGGTATACGCTCTACATATTAGCTGATTCAAGCAAGCAAGCCACTCGTTTAGAAGCAATTTTCGAGGAACAAGGCACGGGTATACATTTTACGCCTGTAAGCAAAACTCTTCATGCCGGATTTGCTGATGACGATGCGAAAGTATGTTTTTTTACCGATCATCAGATCTTCGATCGATTCCATAAATATAGTCTTCGCAGTGATAAGGCGAGGAGCGGAAAGGTGGCATTGTCATTAAAGGAACTACAACAGTTTGAACTCGGCGATTATGTGGTACATATAGATCATGGTGTAGGACGCTTCGGCGGATTGGTACGCATCCCTAATGGGGATAGTATGCAGGAGGTGATAAAGATTATTTATCAGCACGATGATGTGGTATTTGTTTCTATCCACGCTTTGCACAAAGTAAGTAAGTATAAAGGTAGAGAAGGAGAACCGCCTCGTGTTAACCGTCTGGGCACGGGAGCGTGGGAGAGACTTAAGGAACGTACCAAGAGCAAGATAAAGGATATTGCACGAGATCTAATTCAACTTTATTCCAAGAGGCGCGAGGAAAAGGGTTTTGCATTTAGTGCAGACAGCTTTATGCAGCACGAGTTAGAGGCTGGATTCCTATACGAAGATACCCCCGATCAACTCAAGGCAACACAAGATGTCAAGGGCGATATGGAAAGTTCACGTCCGATGGATCGCTTGGTTTGTGGAGATGTAGGCTTTGGTAAGACCGAGGTCGCTGTGCGTGCAGCCTTCAAGGCATGTGTTGATAATAAACAGGTGGCGGTAATGGTTCCCACCACTGTGTTGGCATATCAACATTACCAGACTTTTTCGGAACGCTTGAAGAATTTACCTGTCCGCGTCGAGTATTTAAGTAGGGCACGTAGTGCTGCCAAAACGAAGGAAATCATCAAAGATTTGGAGGAAGGCCGTATCAATATATTGGTAGGTACACATAAGTTGATTGGCAAGAGCGTGAAGTTTCACGATCTTGGCTTGTTAATAATTGATGAAGAGCAGAAGTTTGGTGTGGCTACAAAGGAGAAATTGCGTCAGATGAAGGTTAATGTGGATACACTAACACTTACTGCAACACCGATACCGCGAACTTTGCAGTTTTCGCTGATGGGGGCACGCGACTTGTCGGTAATTCAAACTCCGCCCCCCAACAGATATCCCATACAAACAGAAGTTCATACTTTCAATGCAGAAATCATCGCCGATGCAATAAATTTTGAGATGAGCAGAAACGGTCAGGTGTTCATCGTGAATAATAGGATATCAAATCTTATTGACTTAGCAGCCTTGGTGCAAAAGCATGTGCCTGATGCTCGAGTTTGCGTGGGGCATGGACGAATGTCGCCTGAGGAGTTGGAGAAAATTATTTTCGATTTCGCCAACCACGATTATGACGTACTTGTTTCCACCACTATTATCGAGAGCGGAATAGATATTCCCAATGCCAATACAATCATTATTAATGGGGCACAGAATTTTGGTTTGAGCGACTTGCATCAAATGCGAGGTCGTGTAGGACGTAGTAATAAGAAGGCGTTCTGCTATCTTCTTGCTCCTCCGTTGAGTGCACTTACTGCAGAGGCACGTCGCCGTTTGCAGGCCATAGAAAATTTCTCAGACCTAGGCTCCGGTATTCACATCGCCATGCAGGATTTGGATATTCGTGGTGCGGGCAATTTGTTGGGCGCAGAGCAAAGTGGTTTTATCGCCGATTTGGGTTATGAAACATACCAAAAGATTTTGTCTGAGGCCGTGAAGGAGTTGAGAAACGATGAGTTTGCCGAGCTTTATGCTGAGGATGTGAAAGACGGTGTAGTGAAGGGCGGCGAGGATTTTGTTGACGAATGTTTGATGGAGAGTGACATGATGATGTTCTTCTCGGACGAGTATGTACCCGGTAGTAGTGAACGTATGTTGTTGTATCGCGAATTAGATGGTTTAGAGAAAGAAACCGACGTTGAATTGTATCGTCAGCGCCTTATCGACCGTTTTGGACCGATACCCGAGGAAGCCGAGGAACTGATTCGCGTGGTTGCCTTGCGACGTTTGGGTAAGCATTTGGGCGCAGAACGCATTATTTTGAAATCGTCGCGTATGCGTTTGTACTTCGTGCAAAACGAGAATAGTCCGTTCTACCAAAGTGATGCGTTTGGCCGATGTGTAGATTATGTATTGTCAAATGCTCACCGTTGCGAAATGAAGGAGATAAAGGGTCGTAGAACGATGCTTGTTAGGGATATCCAGAGCGTGAGAGAGGCTTTGGATGTACTTCGTGTTATTGCCGGAGAATAATTCCTTTTATCTTTAATCAGCGGTAAGTCCGCTTTCCTCGCGTAAGTATTGAAATGAGAGTGGTGTTTTGATTTCTAATCGGCGTACTTCTGCATTGTTCATACGTGGTATGTCGCTGATACTTTTCCCTAAATATGCTCCTTGAATCACGCGGCCGAATAATCCGTGGCTAATGCACAGTACCGTTTGGTTGTCGTGGTGTTTTATTAATTGTTTCAGGAACTTTTCGGCGCGACAATAGAGTTCTTCTACCGTTTCCACACTTTCCATGTCTTGATCTACCATGCGACGATAATTGCAGCCCGTGAGCAACCCCCAATCACGTTCTCGCAGTAGCGGAGTGGTTTGTATGGGTAGGTTGAGGCTTTTGTTTACGATGTGCGCCGTGTCAATGCAGCGTTGTAAATCGCTGCAAATTAGGGTGTCGAAGTGTAAGCCTTGTAAGTTAGTTCCCAACTGATCGGCTTGTATACGTCCGTTGTCGGTGAGGTGCCCCGGCATATGTCCTTGCAAAATGTGATTCAGATTCTCTTCGGTTTCTCCGTGACGTGCTATGTAGAGTGTTACAGCCATTACGTAACATTATTTTAGGTTCGTTATGCAAAGATAATTTTTACTTTGTTGTGATTGACGTGATTTGGCGTATATTTGCCACCGTATTGTAGAAAAGAATAGTGTTACAATTAAAATTGTAGAATTTATGAAAGTGCTAAGTAGTTATATTCTCCGTTCGGTGTGTGCCGTGTTGGTGGGATGCTTGTTGGCTTTTAATCCACAACAGATGACCACTTTGTTGGTTCAGTTGATTGGTGGCTTGTTCTTCTTGTCGGGTTTAGGCTCTCTTTTGAACTATGTTAGATTACAGAATGTAAAGAATGCCAATTACGCCCCGTTATTCCCGGTGGTAGGTGTGGGCAGCTTGTTGTTTGGCTTATTCTTGGTGTTTTTCCCGTCTTATTTTATTACCTATCTGATGTTCATGTTGGGCGGACTTTTGGTCGTGGCCGGTGTGAGTCAGTTGGGCGTGTTGCTGAACTATCGTCGTGTAATGCCTCTTATGTGGAGCACTACGGTGGTGCCAGTTTTGGTTCTGTGTGTAGGTCTATACATCTTATTCCAACCGATGGATTCGGCTTCTATGCCCTTTGTCGTTTTGGGGGTTGCAAGCATTGTTTATGGTGTATTTGAGTTGATTAACGGCATTCGATTGATGCGATATTCTCGTCTTGCAGACGAAACCACTACGTATGAAGAGATTTATTAGAGATTTTTTATGTGTTTGAAAACGAATCTGTTGTGACTTTAATAATGAACTAATAGTTTGATTGGTTTTTAGATGGATAAAAAGAGATGTAGGCCTCAACACACTGAGGCCTACATCTCTTTTGCTTTTGGCGTACGTGTGGTGCCCTGTTACACGTACGTCTGTTTGGGCACAGTCGAGCATGTACTTTCAATAGCATGAAAAAAGAAATCGTCCTTTGCATTCGTGTTTGTTTGCAAAGGACGTTGTTATTATTGTTTGGCATCATTACAATGCCGTGTCAAGGTCATGAACTATTTTAATTTGCTGCTTCGAATTCTTCCAGGAATCGGGTGTCGTTTTCAGAGAACATACGAAGATCTTTTACTTGATATTTCAAGTTGGTGATGCGCTCAATACCCATACCGAATGCATATCCTCTATAGATGTTACTGTCAATTCCATTGGCTTCAAGAACAGCAGGGTCCACCATACCGCAACCTAGGATTTCTACCCATCCGGTGTGTTTGCAGAACGAGCAACCAGTTCCACCACAAATGTTGCAGCTGATGTCCATTTCGGCTGACGGTTCTGTGAAGGGGAAGTATGAAGGACGTAGACGAATTTTGGTTTCGGTGCCAAACATCTCTTGAGCAAACAACAAAAGTACTTGCTTTAGATCGGTAAACGATACGTTCTTGTCGATGTAAAGACCTTCTACCTGATGGAAGAAGCAGTGTGCACGTGCCGAGATAGCTTCGTTACGATACACTCTACCCGGACAAATTACGCGAATAGGCGGTTGTGTGGTTTCCATCACACGAGCCTGTACAGACGAGGTGTGCGAACGCAAAATTATATCGGGGTGAGCCTCGATAAAGAATGTATCTTGCATGTCGCGTGCCGGATGATCGTCGGCAAAATTCATTGATGAGTATACATGCCAATCGTCTTCTACCTCAGGTCCTTCGGCAAGAGTAAAGCCCAAACGTGCAAAGATATCTACGATTTCGTTCTTCACGATGGTGAGCGGA